>RFMT01000135.1 GCA_009927565.1 Acidimicrobiia bacterium | reverse complement strand
TAGTGAAAACTGCGGTCATAACTGGTGCGGCACAAGGCATTGGTAAACAAACTGCAACACTGTTGAACGAACTCGGTTGGGCTCTGGCACTGATCGATTTGCAGCCAGTCGAAACCCAGCAATTTAAAAATGCGATCGCACTAACTGGCGATATCACCGATGAAATATTCGTCGACGCAGCAGTTGTCGAAACAATGAAGAAGTTCAACCGCGTTGATGCATTAGTCAATAATGCCGGCATCTCAAACATCTCGCCGGCCCTCGACACGACAACAGAAAAATATCGTCAAGTGCTCGAGGTCAATCTTGTGGCACCGTTCATCCTCGCAAAAGCGTTCGGAAAAATAATGCTTGATGCTGGCTCGGGTGCGATCGTCAATGTTGCTTCGGTAGCGGGCCTACAAGGCGTCGCCGACCGAACTGCATACAACGCGAGCAAACACGGTCTAGTCGGTCTCACTCGCACGCTTGCAGTCGAGTGGGGTGGTCGCGGTGTTCGCGTCAACGCTGTTTGCCCTGGTTGGGTAAAAACAGAAATGGATCACAAAGATCAAGCGGGCGGCACCTACACCGATCAAGACATCATTTATCATGTGCCGATGGGGCGATTCGCGAGCCCGCACGATATTGCCGAGGCGATCGCATGGTTGTGTGACGACAAAAAGTCGGGTTTTGTAAACGGCGTCGCATTGCCTGTTGACGGCGGTTGGACGAGTGACGGCTCGTGGCAGTCTCTGCGTTTGAAGCAGCGCTAGCCGCCAGCCTGAAATAGTCGTTATTATTTGGATATGACAACGACTACAGGTTGGGTCTCGAACCAAGGCGACCTTCTCGCCGAATTGAAAAGTCATGTTGAAGTAAAAACGCAACTCGCCGATTACAAGTTCGCTTCGGCTGTCGAACAAAACGCCCTAGTTTACGACTGCGAAAAACTTGCGCCAGTAATCGCATCGCGCGAAGGCAGGCGAGAGGTGATGGCCGAACTGGGTCGTGCGCTTTTGACTGGCCCAGGAATTTTCGCG
>RFMT01000233.1 GCA_009927565.1 Acidimicrobiia bacterium | reverse complement strand
ACTTTTGTCGGTGCAAGTTGTTCGACGAACTCAGCGTCGTGACTAACTAGAACTATCGCGCCTTCCCAATTCGACAGGGCGTCTGCTACCGACTGACGGCTCGACGGGTCTAGGTTGTTTGTCGGTTCGTCGAGCAACAATAAATTGTTTTTGCCAACCATCATCATTGCCAAAGCGAGTTTTGTCTTCTCTCCACCCGAAAGCGTCGCCGACTCTTGATAGACCTTGTCACCAGAGAGCCCAAACATGCCAAGCATGCCGCGCAATTGTGTTTCGGTGAGACCGAGCGATATCGGCGCTTGATCACGCATGTGTTCGACTAACGACCGTTGCGGAACCAAATTGTCATGCTCTTGGGCGTAGTAGCCGACTGAAACGTTGTAACCGAATTTAACTTCGCCGTTATCGGGTTTGACCTCGCCTGCCAAAATGCGCAAGAGCGAAGTTTTGCCGGCGCCGTTTAGGCCGAGCACCAGCAACCGCTCACCGCGACCCAGATCAAAACTCACGTCGTGAAAAATGTCTGGACCGCCGAAAGTTTTGCGCAGCCCGTCGACCGTCAAGACTGTTTCACCACAATGGGGCGGTTCAGGAAAGCGAACTTTCAATACTCTTGCACCGCGTGCCGCGTGCACACGGGTTTCTTCGATTCGGCTGATTCGCTTTTCGATGCTGTGTGCCATCGCCGCCTTGCTTGCCTTGGCGCCGAATCGATCGACAACACGTTGCAGGCGTTCGATTTCTTTGCTTTGCTGAGTGGCTTTCTTCGCTTGGCGCGCTTCGTCGGCTTCGCGTGAGACCAAATACTGCGTGTAAGTGCCACGATATTCGACGATCGTGCCTTCAGAGTCTTCATCGGGTCGATCTAGATGCAACACGCGTGTTATCGCCTCGTCTAGCAACTCGAGGTCGTGACTGATAACCAGCAGCGCACCTTTGTAAGCACGCAAAAAGTCGAGCATCCACGTTTTTGCATCGATGTCCAGGTGATTTGTTGGTTCGTCGAGTAGCAGCGTGTCACTGCCACTGAACAAAATTCGCGCGAGTTCGATACGTCGTCGCTCGCCACCTGAGAGCACACCTAGTGCGAGATTCAAACGATCAGGCTTCAGCCCTAGACCCGCGGCGATCGCTCGTGCTTCGCTGTCTGAGGCGTATCCACCTTTTAGCGAGAAAAGTTCTTCGGCTTTGGCGAACTTGGCGACATTCGCATCGCTTGAGTCTTCTTCGAGTGCGATTCTCAATTTTTCGATGCGAACAATGTCTTCGTCGATGCCGCGTCCCGAGAGAATGTGCGATATCGCCGTACGCGAGTCGAACGAACCAGCGATGCGCGGGTCTTGGGGAAGATAACCAAAACCACCCTTGCGATTAATCACGCCCGATTTAGGTTCGTTGGCGCCACCAAGCACTTTGAACAGTGTCGTTTTGCCTGCGCCGTTTCGACCAACGAGGCCGACTTTGTCGCGAGGCATGACAGCAAAAGATGCGCCGTTGACCACGAGCTTTCCGCCGATTTCAACGCACAGATCTTTGACTTGAAGCACCCGTCAAGGCTCGCACCACATTTGCACTGATACAACCTGCGAATTCGCCTATTGTCGTGCGTATGACTATTGCAACAACTGTCTTATTCGGTGTTACATCACCAGCAACTGCTGGCGAAGTTATTTTTGGCGCGGCAATTGCAATCGCGTGCATGATGATCGCAGTTTGGGCGATCAGCCTGGTCATGCGAGATGCGTCGATTGTCGATATCGCCTGGGGTTCGGGGTTCGTCGTCGTGGCGTGGGTAAGTTACTGGCTGAGCGATGGCAACTCGACTCGAAGTTTGCTACTGACAGTGTTAACCACAATCTGGGGTTTAAGACTTGCTTTTTATTTGGCAAAACGCAATCTCGGCCACGGTGAAGACTTTCGATATCAATCAATGCGACGCAAGCACGGTGATCGTTTTGCGATCGTCAGTTTGTACACGGTTTTTGGTCTACAGGGCTTGTTGATGTTTATCGTTTCGCTGCCAGTGCAACTTGGCCAAGTGCGCGAAGAGCCTGGCTTTGGCATTATCGGCGTGGTTGGCGTGTTGGTTTGGGGCGTGGGCATTTATTTTGAAGCCGTCGGCGACGCACAACTCGCACGCTTCAAGCGCAACCCAGCAAACAAGGGTTTGATAATGGATCAAGGTTTGTGGCGCTACACACGACACCCGAACTATTTTGGCGATTCATGTGTTTGGTGGGGATTGGGTTTAATCGCTGCCGAATCGTCGCTCGGTATTTACGGATTAATCGGCCCAGTCGTGATGACTTTTTTGTTGGTCAAGGTTTCGGGTGCCGCGATGCTCGACCGTGCGATGCTGAAGCGCAAGCCCGGCTACGAAAATTACGTCGCCACAACTTCAGGCTTCATCCCTCGCCCACCCCGCCGCTGACAACAATCTCTTTGAGCGGACGACGGGATTTGAACCCGCGACCCTCACCTTGGCAAGGTGATGCTCTACCACTGAGCCACGTCCGCATTT
>RFMT01000398.1 GCA_009927565.1 Acidimicrobiia bacterium | reverse complement strand
TAAACCGACCACATCTCGATTGGCTTACGAGCCTAAATTTGCTCTCTTTGAGCGGACGACGGGATTTGAACCCGCGACCCTCACCTTGGCAAGGTGATGCTCTACCACTGAGCCACGTCCGCATTTGCTTTATTTACTTAGGGGTTTGAGTTTAGCAACGGGTCAGCAGTACTCAACACTTCTCGGCTTATCTTTACTGCGCTTGACAAGCGCACAACCCCTGCAAGCGACGCGAGAACGACTGCACCTCCGACGACTTGCATCACCGAAATGTTTTGACCGTAAACCAACCATGCTCCAATTGAAGAAATAACTGGTCCGAGTAAAAGAATCAAAGACGAGACCGACGCATCTACGTATTTTTGTGCCCAGAGCATGAAACTGTGTCCGATCGTGCCCGAAAATAATGTCATTGCGATCAAAAACCCCAAATCTCGCAAAGTGATCTGCAAAATATCGTCGCTCGTAATGAGCGAATAGGGCACAACTACCAACACTTGAATCACACTTACTCCATAGAGAAATTGCCAAGTGTCAACTCCATCTATGCGACGACGTTTTGATGAGATGAAATAAAAAGTCCAGGTAAGTGCGTTAATCAACGCCAAGAAGTCACCAAACAAAGATGAGCCGCCCGTGTTGCCAGCGCCAACGACAATCGCCACAACACCGGCAAAACTAGTGAAAGCCAATACAACCTGCCAACGTGAGATCTTCTCATTTAAAAATTTCGGCGCCGCAAACAACACCATCGCTGTCGAAACATTGCCGATAATCGTTGCGTTGGCTACAGAAGTTTCAGTAATTGCCGTGAATCCGAAGATTGTCGAGACGCCAAACAACACGCCAGGTAGCCAAACCGATCGAAAGAGTTTCTTATTGATTTTTCGGCCGCCTCGGCACGCAATCAGATAGAGCAGCGGAGGCCAAAATAGAACGCGGTAGAACAAAATTGAGTTAATCGAGATCGTTGGCGCCAAAAAAAGTAGCGGCCCAATCCCCCATGCGAATACGGCGATAAAAACTGCAAGAACGGGTACCGCCGCGATTCGCGCGCGAGCACCACTGACTAGGTTCATTCAGAAAACGAGTTTCATTTTGCGGGCGGCCGCAAATCAACTCGCAATGTCAAGATGCCATCTTCAATTGACGCTGTGGCATCGCCGAGCATTGCGAAATCTTGAAAATCAACCTGTGCCTGAGCGAGAAAGTGCTGCCGCTCTTCACCTGCAACAGGTGGCAGCGGACGTCGTTTGACTGAGGATGCCCGCTCGCGGAATCTCTCAATCATTGCTGCTGGGTCGAATGCTGAAGCCATAGAAATAATTTACTTCGTCTCGTTGGTCGCCTGAGGTGCGTCGTGTGCTTTAGATGTAGAAGTGACCGATTCTGCTGAAATCACGGGTATTGCTCGAACCGAATTGAGCATTTGTTTGCGTGTCTCTTCATCAGATTGAGCGAACTCGGCTTGACTCATGATTTCAAGCGGTGCGAGTGCCTCGGGCTCGGGGCGTGCGGTTATCCAAAACCAAATCGTCAGAGCAGCCAAACCTGCCGCCAGCACGAGCAAACTCAATGCAACAAAACTGAGCGAAACCCCCAAAGCAACTGCCACCGTTACAAAAAAGAACATAACATCGGCAAACATAAGGCTAGATGCCAAACTAGTCGGAGATGACCAGCAATTTCTTGAACTTGATTTCTACGCTGCTGTTCTTTGCGGTGGGCTTCGGCTTACTTCGATGGATCAACCGCTTTGAACCTCAGTGGGTATCACGAGATGGCACACGATTTAGCGCCCGAATGACCGAAGACAGTGTTGACGCCACAAAATGGATCGATGTGCGTGTTGCCATCGATGGCAAGCAATTGATAATTAATTCTCGCTCTCGTCGTGGCAAGGCGTTTCGGGGACGATGGAATGTCGGTTACTTCACCGAAACGCAAGACTTAAAGCGCCGGCACTATGTCTTGACAAACGATCTTGATCGCGATGATCGCGCGATATTGCGAGTGCCGGCAACGAGCACTTGCGTTGCGGCGCTTGACGCAATGACTAGTTGACGCGATTATTAAATCGTCTTGTACTTTTCTAAAAACTCAGCAATAGGTCTGCCCACTTGGTCGAGATTGATCAGGAACGCGTCGTGGCCATGTGGTGACTCTATTTCTACATATTCACAACTACCGCCCACTTCATTAATCATGTCGCGAATCTGCTTTTGCTGATAAGTCGGATACAGAATGTCACTCGAAATGCCGATCGACAAGACAGGCGCCGAAATTCGCGACACCGCGTTTCGCAACTCGCCGCGACCACGTGCAACATCGTGCAAATCCATCGCTTTGCCAATAATCAAATAGCTATTGGCATCAAAGCGACGAATCAGTTTGTCGCCGTGGTGATCGAGATAATTCTCGACTTCAAACTTGTCCCATAGGCCTAGGCCGTTGTAATCGGCATCCATATCGGCAAGTTCGCGTCCAAAGCGATCTGTGAACACGTTGTCGCTGCGAAAAGTGACTTGAGCAATCATGCGAGCGATTGCCAAACCTTGCCACGGGCCTTCGCCAACTAGAGCGTCGTAATAATCCCCGCCTCGCCACTTAGGGTCAAGACGAATCGCGCGTCGTCCGATTGCACCCCATGCAATTTGTTGCGCTGTCGCCTGCAAGCACGTAGCAATCGGTATGGCAGTGCGCAAACGATGCGGAAATGTAATTGCCCATTCGAGCACTTGCATGCCGCCCATCGAGCCACCAATCACCGAATGCCAAACATCGACACCAAGCATGTCGCTGACGCGAACTTGCGCACGCACCATGTCGCGCACCGTGATCACCGGAAATCGTGAGCCGTATGGTTTGCCATCTTGTGGATGATTCGATGCCGGACCCGTACTACCTTGACAACCGCCGAGCGAATTCGTGCACACGACAAACCACTTGTTGGTATCGATCGCACAATTCGGGCCGACGAGACCCTCCCACCAACCAGGTGTCGGTGTGCCTTCTTCGGCACTACCAGCAGCATGCGAATCGCCCGTCCACGCATGACATAACAAAATTGCGTTCGACTTTTCTTTGTTTAGTTCGCCCCAAGTTTCGTAGGCAATCGTGACGTCTTGCAAAGTTTTCGAGTTGTCAAGCGCAATCGGTCGCTCGGATGGAAATTGCAAAAACTTTCGTGTGCCAGACGGTAGCCCAGCATGCCACGCGCCAGTCGCGGGATAATCATGTCTGGTCATCGGTGAACTCGTTTCTAAAATCGTGCGCGCGATGCAAGATTTGCATTTTGAGTTCGGCCCGTTGCTCAGCTTTCGCTGAGCCACATCCCCACCCGAAGGTGAGCTGGCACCGTGGGTCTAACCCCGGTTGCCGGACCATTTGGTCACTCCTGATGCAACTTCTTGCAAACCACGCATTTACTCGTTGATTGCCGAATCAACGATAGCGGGATAGCGTGATGTTTAACACGCGGGCGGAGTTGGGGTTTATTCGCGTTGGTCTATCGCGCATGCATCGGTGCCACCTGGCAAATGCTGGCGATTTTTGGCAATCACTTTATAAATCACGGATGAAACTGCGCGCACAACCGGCAAGTCGATGGCGACTCCGAGTATCGCCCAGCCGAAAGAACTCGAACGCAAAAGTGCAGCCACTGCTCGGCTGCCAGAACGAACTGTCGAGTCACGACTAACCCACTGCAATGCTGTCGTGCATTGTTCTGTGGTTAAACCGAGTGATTTGAGATCTGCCTTTTGATG
>RFMT01000192.1 GCA_009927565.1 Acidimicrobiia bacterium | reverse complement strand
CCAATTTCGTTGAACTTCAAATCTTTGATATCTGTCTCGCGATGAAGGTTCGAAATGTCGAGGCGATAGAGGACATTCGAAACTTTGCCTCGAGCAAGTTTCGTGGTGTGTTTGAGTGAATATATTTTGTCGATCTGCAATGGCGCTGCGTCGTCCATCCAGCACAACATTGCTTCGAGTTCTTGCGAAGATCTCGGTCGATTGTTAGGTCGACAAATCATGTCGCCTCGTGTTATTGACAAGTCATCGGCAAGCAAAATTGTTACCGCTTGCCCTGGTTCGGCTTGCGTGAGAGCACCATCTGGCGAGTCGATGCCGGTGATGGTGCTTGTTAAGCCTGACGGCAAAACCATGACGTCGTCACCAACGCGCAACACGCCACCAGCCACACGACCTGCATAGCCGCGATAGTCGGGGTTGTCTGCGCGTTGTGGGCGAATAACAAACTGAACCGGAAATCGAGTATCGATTCGGTTTTCATCGCTTGCTGTGTAGACGTTTTCGAGATGGTGCAACAACGTTGGGCCTTCGAACCATGGCATGTTGACTGAGCGACTCACGACATTGTCACCTGCGAGTGCGCTGATCGGCAAGAAGGTGACATCGCGCAAGTCGAGACGCGACGCAAAGCTTTCGAACTCTTCACGAATTCGATTGAAAACTTCGCTGTCGTAGTCGACAAGATCCATTTTGTTGACACAGATCACGAGATGCGGAACGCCAAGAAGTGAAACAAGCAAACTATGGCGACGTGTTTGCTCGACGACACCAGTGCGGGCATCAACGAGCACGATTGCCAAGTCGGCGTTTGACGCGCCTGTGATCATATTGCGGGTGTATTGAATATGGCCAGGGCAGTCAGCAATGATGAAACTGCGTTTTGGCGTGGCGAAGTATCGATAGGCGACATCAATTGTGATGCCCTGTTCGCGCTCAGCGCGCAGACCATCGGTTAACAGTGACAGATCAACGTAGTCGTCGCCGCGGCGCTTGCTCACGGCTTCAATGTGCTCGAGCTGGTCTTCAAAAATGCTCTTCGAGTCGTATAGCAGGCGACCGATCAAAGTTGACTTGCCGTCGTCTACCGAGCCGACGGTGGCAAAGTGCAGTCGTTGCATCAGAAGTAGCCCAACTTTTTGCGATCTTCCATGCCGGCCTCAGAAATGCGATCATCAGCGCGAGTGGCGCCTCGCTCAGTGATGCGCGCGACCGATGTTTCTGCGATGACTTGTTCGATTGTTGTCGCTGATGACTCAATGGCGGCTGTGCAAGTGGCGTCGCCAACCGTGCGAAACCGAACGAGTTCTTCGCTGACTGTTTCGCCGTCATCGGGTTGCAAGAAAGGCGACAAGCCATCCACATGTTGTCGCGGCGAAATACTTTGCGATGCGCGTAATAGATGCTCGGCAGTTCGATGTTGTAGTCGCGAATAAATTGCCAAACATCTAGTTCGGTCCAGTTCGAAATTGGGAAAATTCTGAAATGTTCGCCGGGCTTGTGGCGACCGTTGTAAATTCCCCAAAGTTCTGGGCGCTGAGTTTTTGGGTCCCACTGACCGAATGCATCGCGATGCGAATAAACGCGTTCTTTGGCGCGCGCCCGTTCTTCGTCGCGGCGGGCGCCGCCAAACACGGCGTCAAATTTATGCTCTTTGATTGAGTCGAGCAGCGTGACGGTTTGAAGCGGGTTGCGACTCGCACGTGGGCCTGTCGCGTCTTGAATGCGACCTGCGTCAATAGAGGCTTGCACCGACCCGACAATTAGTTGTACATCTAAATCGCGCACGGCGCGATCGCGAAATTCGATGACCTCGGCAAAGTTGTGACCCGTATCGATATGCATCACAGGAAACGGCACTCGTGCCGGACTGAATGCGCGCACAGCGAGGTGCAGCATGACGACTGAATCTTTACCACCTGAGAACAACATCACAGGGCGCTCGAACTCTGCGGCGACTTCTCGAATGATCGTGACCGACTCGTCAATCAGGCTGCGCAATGCTGATTTCACCCTATTAAGACTAGGGCTTTTGGCATTGTCCAAGTGTCACAGCGCAGATGCCATAGTGCGAATAGCTCGGGCAATTAGTCTGACTGCGAAGGAATCTCGTGGCGCAACTTACAAAATCAAGTTCAAACCAAGAAATTTTGGCGGTGCTTAACGAGACGGCCGATGTCGTCGGCAAAGTGTTGCGCGCAAATGAAGATTGGTCGTTGTCGGGTTTGCGCGACACGCAATATTCGGTTGACTTGCGAGCCGATGCCGCGGCGCTCGAAGTGCTGACTGGTGCCGGTGTCGCAATTTTGTCTGAAGAGAGTGAATTCACTGGTGTGTTCGCTGATGATGGTCTTTGTGTCGTTATGGATCCTCTTGATGGGTCGACAAATGCCAGCCGCGGTGTGCAATGGTTTGCCACTGCGTTGTGCGCGATCGACAAAGAGGGTATGCGCGCGGGACTTGTTGTTAATCAAGCGAACGGTCACGACCGCTATTGGGCAACTGCTGGCGGCGGTGCGTTTCATAATGGCGTTGCGATGCGACCGAGTTCGTGTGTTGATTTGAGTGAGGCGGTTGTTGGTATTTCTGGCATTCCGAAACACCGACCAAAGTGGGGGCAGTTTCGCGCGCTCGGTGCGGCGGCTCTTGATATTTGTTTGGTTGCTGATGGCATCATTGACGCGTGGATTGATTTCAACACGCACGGTGTTTGGGACTATTTAGCGAGTGCGCTAATTTGCCAAGAGGCGGGCGCGCTCATCGTCGAGCATCAAGATCGAAGTTTGGTCGTTCACGAGCATGGCCAGCGTCGCACGCCGATTGTTGCTGCAACTTCTGAGTTGCTCGTCAGTGTCCGCCAAGTTCGCGCGCAACAAAATTAATCATTGACGCCGAGTAGAATTTTGTAATGGCGCGTAAGCCGTATAGCCCGGCGGGTTTTTTAGAGCGGTTCGTTGCACTTGAAGTGCGTGCCGCGGGGTTGATTTTTGGCGCAGCTGTCGTTGGCGTTTTGCTTGCGACTTTCGGTGACTATTACGTTCACAACAGTTTTACTGAGTTGATTAGTGAAATCGCAATCGGCGGTTTCTTTTTGCTCGTTGGTCTCGAATTAAGGCGTGAATTCGCCAGTGGCACTTTGTCAGGTTCGACGCTGAAAGTTGCACTAGCGGCAACGGTTGGTGGCATGGCTGTGCCTGCTTTGATTTTTGTTTCGTTTGCGCCAGAGGCCGCGCGCAACGGGTGGGTGGCAGTTGTCGCAACCGATATTGCGTTGGCATCTGCGGTTACCGCGCTCGGCGGTTTTCGCCGCGAATTGCGGGCATTGTTGTTAACAGTTGCTGTACTCGATGATCTCGGCGGAGTTCTGGCTCTTGCGACTACCGGTAAGAGCCCAAAACTTTTGTTTATCGCCGCGGTCTTTGTAGTCGTGGCATTTTTTGCGTGGTCGATTCGTAAATTCAATTTCGGTGTGTTTTACACATTGGGCACGACAGCACTTGTTGTGTGGTTGATGCTGCAAGCAGGAATGCATCCATCGCTAGGAGCATTTGCAGTTGGTTTTGTTGTGCCGCACTATGACCCCGACAATCCCTCGGTAGCCGAACGAACTGAAGAGGCGATTCATCCGTATGTAGCGGCAATTTTTTTGCCACTGTTCGTGTTTTTACACACGTTGATACCGGTACGCATTCCAGATGGGGCGCCTGCGAATTTGATTGTGATCACAATTGCGGCAATCGTTTTCGGAAAAACATTCGGCATTGGCTTAGTGCTCGCAGCAACCCGCAAGATTTCAAAGATTTCAATTTTGAAGCGCTCGCGGTCGGTTTTGCTGCGGCTGCTGCGTTGACAGTTGCGTTGATCGGAGTTGATGCAACGTTGGCCGACTCGATTTATGAGCGAGTTGTTGGGCTCGGCGTGCTGGGTGCGACAGCAATTGCAGTTGTGCTTGGCATCGTGGCGGGTCGCCTCGCGAAATTTACACG
>RFMT01000409.1 GCA_009927565.1 Acidimicrobiia bacterium | reverse complement strand
ACTGTTGCAAATTCAAACCTACGACATCTAAATCGCACCCTGAGCCTAATGGCAGGTTTTGGGGGCGGGGGCGACGTCAATTGCGGGGCTGCGTGTAAAAAAACCACTCGGCTTCAAGTGAAACCCGGTTCGCTCAACTGGCATCACTGGCCAATCTTCGGCCCGCGGAATGTGATTTGTCCCGAACACATGCCACAGCACCACGTCAGTGTTCTCGATTTCGCGATCGGCACTCGTCCACTCAGGCAAACCAGCCCCACCCGCATGCTGATACGGATAATCGCCCGCCGGATAGCGCTCATCGGCTCGATTCGCCGTCACCCACAAGTGGTGATACATAAAACCAGCACGCCGCCCAATCGTCGACTCAGGCTTAGCCAAAGGGTAAGTCGTGTGCCCCGACACAAGTTTGTAACCAACAGGTTTACCCATGTGATTTTTTCGACTCGGGTTAATCACTTTCCAAAATCGACCCTTAAATGGATCAACAACGCGCCGCGCCTCGCTCTCGCGCCGAAAAACTTTTTCGCTCGTCTCATATGCGCCACCGTAAACATTTTTTGGTCCCATCTCGTGCGCAAAAGAGTCAACTTCAATCACGCTGTTACGTACACCAGCAATTTCATCGGCGCCACCATCAATATCTAGATCAAGTCGCGCACACAAAATATGTTGGTGATACGGGGCCCACAAACCTGGCTCTAGTTCTGTCGCCGAACCATGATCAGCACCCGGATTATCGGCAAGTGTCAAAACAATGCCCGTGAGTTTGGCCTCGAATTCAATCGACCCGTCTTGATAGAAATACCAAAAATATCCGTATTCGTAATTATTTATGGTTACGATTGACGAAACAACGAACCGACGACCACGTCGCACCTCAACATTGCCGTCGATGTCGACGTGCTTCCATAAAATTCCGAAGTCTTCCTCGTGAGTACAGATCGCATTTTTGATTTCGCGCACTGTGCCATCAGGCTTCGCCACCGCAACATCGAGATAAACGATTTCACCCAAACAATCACAGCCAAGCGTCAGTGAATTTGTGTAGTTACCCAATCCAAACTCGCCGGTATCAAAAGCATTCTTACGATATGCCCCTTGACTTGGGTCTCCGTACGGAATAACCAGTTCAGCAATTGACAAGCGATGAGCAATTTTGCGCATCTGCCCAGCATCATCAAACCAAACATCATGAATCACGAGACCTTCGCGCTGACAAAAACCGATGCGAAAATTCCATCGCTCCCAAGTCACCTTGTAGCCGTCGATCACAAACGAAACACCTTCAGGTTGTTTGATCTCAAGTGGCTTCAACGAAATGTTCGCGCCAGTTTGACTCTCGCGATACGGCCCCGGCGTCTGTGGCACGGCAATCTGCTCGTCGTTCTCGACTGCAACTACATCGCCCGAGTCAATATCAACAATCGCATGCAAGCCAGAAATCGGATGAGCATAAAAATTCGCCTGTGGCGTCGGCTGGTGCCACATCGGCGTCCAAATCAATCTCCGACCATCATCTAAATATTTCGGTATCTGCGCACCAATCGGCCATGTCTCCATTTTCACGCTGTCAAGATCGGTGATTCCGCGACTTCGCAACGCTTCAATCACTCGCGGGTCACTTTTGGCTGCAGTTATCGCCATTTCGCTTTCAACGCTCAACACTGGCGCCTTTGCGCCTTCAATAACTTTGTTGCTCACAATGCGACACGAGTCGCCCACGCCAAAAGCAGCGACAATTTCCGACACCTTGCCCGTCGAGCGATCTAACACCGTCACTCGCGCCGCACGATCTACATTTTCGCCGAGCCGAAAACGCGCCAATTGCGATTTCGAGGGCTCTTCAACTTGCATCATCGCAATCAGATGCCGGTGGTCAATCACGCCGTCTTTGCGCAAAAAGCCGATGATCAACTCAAGTTCGGCTTTGCTCAACGGGTCTAAAGGATGCACACGACTCGCCACATCAGCCTTCGCCACATTCGCTGACATCTCGCCTCCAGAAAATTGCCCCGACTAAAACTCAAATTTGGCTCCGGGGGTGGGGGTCGAACCCACGACACACGGATTAACAGTCCGTTGCTCTGCCAACTGAGCTACCCCGGAAGGTAAAAGGCTTGTTTACTCTAACCGCATTGAGAGCCAATACGAATTAGAACTAGCATTTCAAACATGTCTGACGCTTACACACCCAAACCCGAACACCGCTTCACCTTTGGTCTTTGGACCGTTGGCAACATGGGGCGCGACCCATTCGGATTAGAAACTCGCCCTGCGCTCGACCCAGTTGAATCAGTTCACCGTCTCGCCGAACTCGGCGCATACGGCGTCAACTTTCACGACGACGATCTCGTTCCATTCGGTGCAACACCTGCCGAACGCGAAACAGCCCTCAAACGTTTTCGTCAAGCACTCGACAAGACCGGCATCAAAGTGCCGATGGCAACTACAAACCTTTTCGGTCAGCCCGTGTTCAAAGAGGGCGCCTTCACCGCTAATGATCCGACAGTTCGTCGTTACGCAATCAAAAAAACAATGGAATCAATTGACATGGGTGTCTCACTCGGCGCCAAGGTCTATGTCATGTGGGGCGGTCGCGAGGGTCTCGAGTGCGAAGCAGCCAAAGATGTTCGCACGGCACTTGATCGCTACGCCGAGGCTGTCAACATCTGTTGCGCATATGCCAAAGACCGTGGCTATGACTTGAAGTTCGCACTTGAGCCAAAACCAAACGAGCCGCGCGGCGACATGTTCTTGCCGACAGTTGGTCACGCAATCGCATTCATCAACGAACTGCAATGGCCAGAAATGGTCGGTCTCAACCCAGAGTTCGCTCACGAGACAATGAGTGGCCTCAACTTTACGCATGCAGTTGCACAAACTTTGTGGCATGGCAAGTTGTTTCACATCGACCTCAACGCACAACGCATCGGCAAGTTCGACCAAGACTTCAGATTCGGCAGCGAGGGCATCCGCGATGCGTTCTACCTCGTCAAGCTCCTTGAAGATTCAAAATGGAACGGCATGTTGCACTTTGACGCCCACGCCTATCGCACCGAAAATGCCGAAGGCGTCTGGGACTTCGCCCGTGGCTGCATGCGCACCTATTTGATCTTGGCTGAGAAGTCGCGTCAGTTCAAGCAAGACAAAGAAATTCAGGCTGCACTCAAAGCAGCGATGTTCGACAGACTCGCCGAGCCAACATCACCTGACGGTTACGGTGCCGACGCTCTTCACACTTTGCGCACCGGCACTTTCGATGTCAAAGCCCTCGGCGAACGTGGTTACGCACACGAGCGTCTCGACCAACTCGTCACAGAACTGTTGCTCGGCGTCAGATAACAAATGCCGGTTGTTATCGGCGTTGATTCATCAACGCAGTCAACAAAAGTAGAGCTCCGCGACCTCGATTCGGGCGAATTAGTTTCAACTGGTCGCGCCGCGCACCCAGAAACTGGCACCGCACCAATAAGCGAAACCGACCCAAACGAGTGGTTTAAGGCGTTCAACACCGCACTCGAGATTGCGACTGCCAAAAATCGGCAAACCAAGTTTGCCGCCATCTCAGTTGCTGGCCAACAGCACGGCCTTGTCACACTCGACCGCGAACACAATGTCGTTCGCAATGCAAAACTTTGGAACGACACACAATCAGCGCCAGACGCACAATGGTGCGTCGATCAACGCGGTGCAGCGTGGTGGGCAGAACACGTTGGCAGCGTGCCCGTCGCAAGTTTTACCGTCACCAAACTCTCATGGATCAAACGACTCGAGCCACAAAACTGGTCGCGAACAACTCGCGTCTGTCTTCCGCACGATTACTTGTCGTGGCAACTTCGAGGTGGCGGAGCAAATGAGATAACCACCGATCGTGGCGACGCATCGGGCACTGGCTACTGGTCAGCAAAAACAAATGAATACGACAACGAAGTTCTTAAAATAATCGACTCAAAACGTGACTGGTCTACTGCACTGCCACGCGTCGCTTCACCACTCGAACAAACTGGCACTTGGCGAGACGCAGTCATAGGTTGCGGTACGGGCGACAACATGGCGGGCGCACTCGGCATTGGCCTGAAACCCGGTGACGTCGCGATCTCTCTTGGCACATCGGGCACCGTCTATGCGGTTAGTGCCACACCGACAAATGATCCATCTGCAGCAGTCGCTGGTTTCGCCGATGCAACTGGTGCCTACTTGCCTCTCGTGTGCACATTGAACGCGACAAAAGTTTTTGACAAGTTCGCGAGTGTTCTCAACTGCGATCTTCCGCAATTCGGCGAACTGGCCCTCGGTGCTGAATGTGGCGCCAATGACTTGGTGTTGTTGCCCTATCTCGACGGCGAGCGAACGCCGAATCTTCCGAATGCGCGAGCAACTGTTGTCGGATTAAACGGCAATCACTCTCGCAACGATCTCGCACGAGCCGCCATTGAAGGTGTCATTTGCGGTTTATTAGACGGACTCGCAGCAATCAATAAATGTGGTGTCAAAACGAACGGTCGCATCTTTTTACTTGGTGGCGGTTCGCAGTCACGAGCAGTTTGTCAAATCGTTGCCGACCTAATCAATCGTGAGGTCAATGTGCTCAACGAACCAGAAATCGTTGCTCTCGGCGCGGCTCGTCAAGCGGCGGCGACACTCACGGGCAAATGGCCCGCCTGGCAAGCATCATCAAAAGTCGCCGCGCAACCAATCGCAACTGCTGGGCAAAGTACGGCAACACGCGAGAGATTTGCTGCCGCAAGATTTAAAAACTTCGGCGTTTAAACGATTTCGCTCGTCTTTACAACACGACCTTCACGCACAGACTTCCACGCGGCGAGCCCAGCCACAAGCGACGCTCGCCCATCGGCACCCGTGACAACGGGTTGAATCTTGCCTGTTGCTACTCCGATAAATTCATTCCATTCGGCGATATAAGAAGGTATATATCGATCCAAAAAGAAATATGGCATCTTTGCCAACTGCGTACCATTTTCGTTTCTTGAAATCGTGCTCGTCATCAACGGATTATCCGAGCCGACCAAACCTTTCGACCCGAAGACTTCTACACGTTGGTCGTAACCATAAACAGCCTGGCGCGAGTTATCGATCATCGTGATCGCGCCATTGGCGTGCTGCAACATGATCGCCACAGTGTCTAAGTCACCGATTTCGGCGAACTCGGGCACAATGCGCACCGCGCCAGTCGCATACACCGAGACAATTTCGCTACCGACGACATATCTGGCCATGTCAAAATCATGAATCGTCATATCAACAAAAATGCCGCCAGACACTTTTGCATATGCAACTGGAGGAGGCGCCGGGTCGCGACTAGTAATTCGAGCAACATGCACATCGCCCACCGAACCATTGGCCACACTGTCGCGCACCGACCTATGAGTCGGGTCATAGCGTCGATTGAAACCAAGCATCAGCGGAGTTTTGCTGTCGCTAATCGCTTTCAGCGCGCGATCGGTCTCGGTCAAAGAAAGCGAGATCGGCTTTTCACAAAAAACTGGCTTTTTATATTTTGATGCCATTATCAGCACTTCAACGTGTGTGTCAGTCGAGGTACAAATCGCTATGGCATTTACATCGGCCGACGACATCAAAGACTCGGGGTCAGAAAAATGCTGACATCCAAACTTTGTCGCTACTTTTTGTGCCGAGTCACTAACAACGTCATATACGCCCGCCAAATGTGCGCCTTCAATACGCTGAGCAATCAGTTCGGCATGCATTACTCCGATGCGGCCACATCCCAATACGCCGATGCCAATACTTTTGTTGCTACTCACGGCCAGACTTCTCCCACTTTTGGTTTAGATGGCGAGCCCGCGCCGACCACCGATTGATCAAAGTCTATTACTGCGCCCGTCATCAGCCCCGACTCGTCCGACAATAAAAACAAAATCGTTCTTGCAAGTTCATCAGGCTTAATCAATCGACCGAGCGGCTGTTCGCTTTCTGCTTTCTGCAGCCAGCCATCTTGTGCGTTGTGCCATTTTCGCTGAGTTGCATCTTCGGTCGGCGTATCCATCCAACCTGGGTTTAATAAATTGACACGAATTCGGTCTCGCATCAACGAATACGCGAAGTTACGGGTCAATGTGTGCAACGCACCTTTAGATATCGCATAGTGCGTTAGATTTACGTCACCGCCATAGCCGGTCACGCTGCCGATATTGACAACTGCGCCAGCAACACCTTCACGCTTCATGATTTTGGCGCAACCCTGAATCAACATGAACGGTGCGCGAACATTTACAGACATCATCGTGTCAAACATTTCGGGTGTCGTATTCCAGACGCTGCCACGCGATGTCTCGGCTGCCGAATTGAGCAAACCGTGTACGACACCAAAAGTTTTATCGACGATGTCAACAATTCGGGCTGGCTCGTCTGGTTCAGCAAGGTCAGCCGCAATAAAAATCGTCTTCGTACCAAGACGCGTTAATTCACCTGCCAGCGCTTCACCCGTCTTGGTATCACGACCAACGAGAGCCAAGCCCGCAGCACCCCGCTCTACTGCCAGCCGAGCCACACACTCGCCGACGCCGCGCGATGCACCACTCAACAACAACACTTTTCCGTGCATGCTAGAAAAACTCGCAGTCGATTCGCTCATAAACTTCGTCTACCAGCCAATTCGCTGTTTCTTTTTTCCTTCGCGCATTTCGTCGCCTGCCTTGATCACTTCTTTGCGATGACTCGTTGTCGGCACACCGACTTCCCAAAATGATCCTCCTTCAGTCCAGTCATTTGAACTTGTTTTGATCACGATGACGTGAGTGCGATCTGATTTACGAGCGCGAACGAAAGCAGCTTCTAAGTCATCAATTGAACCGACAGTTTCAGCAATTGCCCCCATTGATTCGGCATGCTTGGCAAAATCGACGTAAACAAGATTCTGCACGTCACAATCGACGATTTGATTGTTGAAGGGCACACCGCCTTGGTTGACCTGCAATCTGTTTATCACCGCATATCCACCGTTGTCGCAAACAATCACAATCAACTTGTGGCCATAAAGCACAGAACTATATATGTCGCTGTTCATCATCATGTATGAACCATCACCGACAAACGAAATCACTTCGCGACTCGGCATCGCCATTTTTGCGCCCCAAGCACCAGAAAGTTCATAGCCCATGCATGAGAACCCATACTCGCAGTCAAATGAGTCGACGCTCTTTGCTCGCCAACCGTTGTTGAGTTCACCCGGAAACCCACCCGCAGC
>RFMT01000125.1 GCA_009927565.1 Acidimicrobiia bacterium | reverse complement strand
GATGCACATATGGGGGCGACTTTGGCACCCGAGTTCTGTGAGATTTATCTTGACCTCGGAATTGATTATCGATTACCTGTGTTGATCACTCGCAAACTCTCGCACTATGGGCCGAACAATCACATTGTCGGCGTAAGTGATGACCAATTCAATCCATTTGTTGAATTAGCAAAAGCAAAGAATTTGCCCGTTTTCGAACGCGTGCTGGAGACGAACTTTGCTCGACCGTCGTCAGTTGAGCTTGACGACGATGCATATCAAAAGATGTTTGCAAAAAAGCATGGCGGTCTTACTTTTGCGGCTTTGCACCCAAATGCTCCCGGTGAAGTTGAAGTAATTGAGCCAAGGCAGTTTCATGTTCGCACTCGCGAATATCAAATTTTTGGTTCACGTGAGTATCTGAATTGGCTAAAGCAAGAACAAATTAAACCCATTGGAATGCGAGTTATTCGCGACGCAATGCGAAACGCTGCTTAAAAGATGGCTTTGTTTTCAATTCGTATCTGAAATGTGCTTGGGTACACCAAAACTATTTGTAATCAGTTTTGTCGCGACAAGAACAGTGGCAGCGGTGCACGCGAGAAAAACTGGAAATGTCCACGAGCCAACGCGTTCGAGAAACTGACCTGCCAACCATGGCAATGTCGTTGAACTTATGCCGGCAGTTCCGACAATTCGGGCGGTCATTTTGCCTGATAGTGAAGTGCGGTTGCCAATGAAGCCGAACATCAACGGAAACTGCGGTGCCGCGGCAATGCCATAGATGATGGCGCATGGCAACAACAACGAGTCGATGCGCAGATAGAGCACTAGGCAGGCAACGATGTTGAGAAGCGCGCCGAGTTGAATAAACAAAATTCCATGGCTTTTCCGCGCGAGAAAAACGGTGGCAAATCGACCAAGCATGAAGCCAATCCAATAGGTCGATGTGAGTATCGCCGACTCATTTTTTGAGAGTCCAGTTTTTATGCCATAGGTGTAAATCCACGTAACAAAGGCGACTTCAAGTGCGACATAAGCCAGGAAAAACATCACGATTAAGGCGATTTGTTTTTTTGAAATGTCGACTTCGGTCTCTCGCTTTTCAAGATGCGGGTCAAGGGGTGCGCGATGAAGCAACACAACTGTCGCAACAGTGGCAATCGTCGCGCCCGCTAACCAATATGCAATTGCGGCGTCACCACGAATTTCATCTGAAGCACGAACAATAAGTGGGCTGAGAATTGCGCCGACACCGAACATGGTGTGCATAAGTGCGAGTCGTGGCCCAACTCTGTCCTTAAGTTCCCAAACAATGAGGGTGTTGCAGCCGACGTCAGAAGTTGAAACAGCCGTACCGAACATCAAGAAGACAATTGCCAAGACGATTCGCATCGAAATAAATGGCACGAGCGCAAATGAAGATGCTGCGACAAGCAGGGCGCAGCCGATTAGGCGGTTTCCGTAGCCGCGATCATAGCCACGTGCAAATATTTGTGTGCCGAGGACATAACCGAACCCGTAAGTAACGAGAACAATGCCGATCGAAGCGAGACTTGTGTTGGTTTGTTCGGCAAGAAGTGAAATCGAAGGGCCGACAAGCCCAAACGACAGACCAACTACTAGAAATACAGCAAAGTAAGCACGGTGCGAGCGTGTCGTCGGTTCGCTCACAATTGAATTCACCCTGTGCAGGCTAGGGCTTTGCCGTTGATGGGTGAAGTATTTGCTGCAGTTGTGGCGAGAAGTGCAGCGACCGCCTCGCTTCGAGTGGCCCATGACCGATTTTCGACGACTCGACTCGTCGACCAGACAATGCCAACAACTTCGCCAAATTTGTTGATTAACGGACCGCCGGAGTTTCCGACGTTTACTTCAAGTTCGACTTCAAGCCCGGGTCGAGATGTCTTGTTTTTCAAATAGATATCTTGGGTATTTATTTTCAAACGACGCTTGATCTTGGCATCACGGATGAATTGCTGTTGCTCATTAAACGCCACGAATGAGACTCGCTCGCCAGGTTTAGCCGCAGCCAACCGCAGTGGCGTTGAAAGTTGGCTTTCAGAAATATCTTCTAGCCTCAAAAGTGCAAGGTCTAATTCGACGTCGATCGCAGCGATTGAGGCTTCGAAAACGGCGCCGCTGGTAGTCGTAATCTGATTTACGGTCTGACCTACGACACCATGGGCGACTGTCAAAATCAGGCCTCCCTCAATTAGCGTGCCGACTGTTCTGGTCTCGGCAGTTCTGCAACCTCTCGACGTGATTAGAACTACAGATTCGGTCTTTACCGTGTTGTTGCGTGATTGCGCAAAAGTGAACACCGAGACTCCGATAAGGCAAAGCGTTGCAAAGAGATAAAATTTTGCTCTGATTTATGAAAATAATAGTTGATGGGCTAGTTCTCTACTAGTTTGAATTCGGAATTACGAGAAGAAAGAAGTCAAATGGCCAGGACAAAAGTTTCAGTTGTAGATCGACTTGTTGGAAACCCAATTTCGTGGGGTGTTTGCGAAGTGCCCGATTGGGGTTTTCAACTTGATGCGCGGACAGTATTGGGTGAGATGAAGGCAGTTGGCTTGAAAGCAACCGAGCAGGGGCCGGTTGGCTATCTCGGCAATACACCAGAAGAAGTTTCAAGAGTCGCAAGCGAATTTGGTTTGCCGATTGTTGGCGCTTTTGTTCCTCTCGTGATGCACGATCTCGCCCAGCGCGAGACAATGCGCAAGGCAGCTCACTTCTCGGCAAACCTGTTGAGTGAAACTGGAAAAGGTTTTTTCATCACGGCTGTAGTT
>RFMT01000235.1 GCA_009927565.1 Acidimicrobiia bacterium | reverse complement strand
CAAAAGGTTTCTAGACGATGAAAGTTCGATATTCATATCTTGCACAGCAGTTTGCTGACTGTGACGATCTTTGGCTACAACTAAAAGAGTTTGTCAAGACCGGTGACTTCACTCTTGGCGCACCACTGACTGAGTTTGAAAATAAATTTGCAAACCTAATCGGCACGAAATACGCAGTTGGAGTCAATTCGGGCACTGATGCAATCAAGTTGAGTTTGGTTGCAGCAGGAGTAAAAGCTGGCGACGAGGTTATAACTGCAGCCAACACATTCGTTGCGACCGTAGGTGCGATTGCGGAGATTGGAGCGATACCCAAGTTCGTTGACTGCAATGACACATTTTGTATGAATGTTGATCTCGTTGAAGCTGCAATCAATGAAAAAACAACGGCAATCGTGCCAGTGCACTTCACCGGCTACATGACGGATATGCGAAAATTGATTCCAATTGCCGAGAAACACAATTTGCCAGTGATTGAAGATGCGTGTCAGTCAATTCTTGGAGAAATTGACGGGAGAAAGGCTGGCACATGGGGAATGACGGGTGCTTTTTCTCTACACCCCCTAAAAAACTTGAACGTTTGGTCTGATGGGGGACTCATAGTCACTGATGATTCGAGAGTTGCCGAACACCTGCGATTAATTAGGAATCATGGTTTGGTAAATCGTGATGAAGTCGAGGTTCTCGGGTATAACTCAAGGCTCGACACTTTGCAGGCTGTAGTTGGTAATTGGTTGATTCCGCAGACCGAAGATATAGCTTTGAAAAGAATTAAGAATGCGGCAAAGTACGATGCGGGATTGCGGGTAATTCCAGGAGTCGAAATTCCGCCTCGACCCGCAGATTTCAAAATTGTTTATCACTTATACATGGTTTTTGCTGAGAAGCGAGACGAGTTACTTGCGTATTGCCAGGCTCGAGGGATCGAGGCAAAGGTTCATTATCCAGTTCCGATCTATCGCCAGGAAGCATTGAAAGTTTTTGGTCCGATGGGCGAATTTCCAGTCACCGACAGGCACGCTCAGTCTGTGATCAGTTTTCCTTGCGATCAACATCTGACAGACGAAGAAATTAACTTTGTGATTTCAACTGTCGCAGACTTCTATGCCGGGGTGAAGTGAGTGATCTAAAGATCCCATATGTGAATCTCAAGGCACAGTGGGAGAGCGAAAAAAGCGAATTGATGCCGATTATTGAGTCGGTGTTAGCGAGTGGAAATTATGTTGGTGGAGAAGTTGTAGATCAATTTGAAGCCGCCATATCAAAGTTTCTGGGATGCCCTTTCTGCGTTGCTGTAAATAGCTGTACGGACGCGCTCGTACTCGGGTTGGCCGCTCTTGGCGTACGACGAGGAGATGAAGTAATTACGCCTCCGAACTCATTTATTGCATCAACTGCGGCGATTGTTCATCTGGGAGCGACACCGGTCTTCGTTGATGTTTTGCCAAACCAAAGTATTGATCCGAATTTAGTAGAAAAAGCAATCACGAAAAAAACTAAAGCGATTATGCCAGTTCACCTCGGTGGACGAATGGTCGACATGGATCAAATCTCAAAAATTGCGGAAAGTTATGGCATCGCTGTTATCGAAGATGCCGCCCAATCGATCGGATCCACCTTTAACGGAAAACTCAGTGGAACATTTGGAGAAGTTGGTTGTTTTTCAGCACATCCGCTTAAAAATCTCAACGCACTTGGTGACGGTGGGTTCATTTGCTTTAAGAGTCATGAAATGGCCGGAGAAGTTAAAAAGCTTCGGAGCCATGGTCTTATTGACAGAAATACCGTAGAAAAGTTTGGTTATGTTTCCCGCTTAGACGCAATTCAGGCCGCAGTGCTCACATTTCGTTTGACTCGTCTATCGGCAACAATTAAAAGTCGCCGCGCCAACGCCGATCTTTATCGATCACTATTAAATCGTGATTATGTATTCGTACCCGATGATGACCCACGAGAGCAAAATTCATATCATACGTTTGTGGTTCAGGTCGATCATCGTGACGAACTCATTGCCCATCTATTATCTTGTGGTATCGGTACGGCAATTCACTATCCAATTCCAATTCACTTACAGCCAGCAGCAAAATTTCTTGGATTCAACGAAGGCTCATTTCCAGTAACTGAAAAGCAGGCCAAGCGAATTTTGACTTTACCGATTAATCAACACCTAAAAGAGCACGAGATCGAAACAATAGCCCAGACGATTAATTCTTTTTATGGCGGATAAGAAATTGGACGCACGGTCGAAAAAGCTTCGATCTATTGTTGTTGATGCGCTCAAAAGTAATGGCGGGGGGCACATCGGCTCTTCGATGTCGACAATTGAAATTCTTAGAGTTTTATACGACTCGATACTCAAATTTGACGCATCGCTTCCGAGCCTGCCGAACCGTGATCGCTTTATTTTGAGCAAGGGTCACGGATGTCTGGCGCTTTATTCGGTATTGGCCGATAAGCAGTTTTTCCCAGTTGAGGAGTTGCAAACTTTTTGCAAACCGACATCAAAGTTTGGGGGGCACCCCGAGAGAGGCAAAGTTCCTGGAGTCGAAGCCTCTACAGGAGCACTTGGCCATGGTTTGCCAATCGGCGTTGGAATTGCTTTAGCTTTACGAATGAAAGAAAGTGAGAGCAGAGTATTTGTACTAACCGGCGATGGAGAGATAAACGAAGGCTCCAACTGGGAGGCCCTAATGGCAGCGGCGAAGCACAAACTCTCAAACTTGACTGTTTTGGTTGATTACAACAAGGTGCAAAGCTATGGACGCACCAGCGATGTATTGGATCTCGAACCGCTTGTCGACAAGTTAAGAAGCTTTGGCTTTGTCACTGAAGAGGTCGACGGTCATGATGTTGATGCACTTGAACTGATTTTCAAAAAATTGCCGTTCAAAAATGATTCACCGTCCGCAGTAGTTTGCCACACCGTGAAGGGCATGGGGCTACCTTTTGCTGAAGGCAACTCAGAATGGCACCATAAGTCAGGTTTGACTGAATTGGACTTTCAAAATATGTACGAGATTTTTTCGTGATTAGCACAGTCGGCGTCGAAACGTTGAAACCTGATGCGTAAAACTGCGCTTGAGTGTGTACATCGTTTGGCTCAACACGACAAGCGTGTTTTGTTCATTGGCTCTGACCTGGGGCATGGTGTGCTTGACAAGATGAAGAATGAACTTCCAGATCAGTTTTTTATGGAAGGAGTCAGTGAGCAGTACATCATCGGTATGGCTGCAGGATTGGCAATGGAAGGATTTATTCCTTACGTCAACACCATTGCGACTTTTTTGACGCGCCGATGCTACGAGCAGGTGGCAGTTGATTTATGCATGCATGATTTGCCGGTGCGCTTGATTGCAAATGGAGGCGGTGGTGTGTATGCGCCATTGGGGCCGACTCACTTGGCGATCGAAGACATTGCAATTATGCGAGCCTTACCAAATATGGCGGTCGTGGCGCCTTGCGATGCCGACGAAATGAATCGGTTGATGATGTCGACTCTTGAGTGGCCACACCCGATATATATACGACTTGCCCGAGGCGGTGATCCTATTGTGAGCAAAGATGATCTGGGTTTCGAACTTGGTAAGTCAATCAAAATGAAGGATGGCGCGGATGGTCTGTTCGTGACTACTGGCGTTATGACGCAACTTGCTCTAGAAGCTGCGGATGTTTTAAAGGCCAAGGGAGTTGACGTCGGTGTTCTGCACGTGCACACGATAAAACCATTTGATATTGGTGGAGTCATTTCAGCTATTGAGAGCGTTAAAGCTGTTGTCACAGTCGAAGAACACATTGTTAATGGTGGACTTGGTTCAGCAGTGCTTGAGTCTTGTAGCGAATTGCGTCCCGAATTGTTACCAAAAATTTCACGCATAGGCATACCTGACAAGTTTGCAACCGAGTATGGAAGCCAAAGTTCGCTATTGAAACATTGGGGAATCACCTCAGATAACTTGGTTGTTGCAATGATGAAAAAACTTGGAGGTTAGCTCTTATGTTTACATCTGACGAAGATCTCAAAATTGCTAACGAGTACACGAATAACGGTTACATCATTCGACCGAATGCTGACAAAGATGCGTATAAGTGGATTCAAAAGAACGCCTCTGTAGTCGCTGCTTCGGCACTTAAAATTGCTGCGCCGAAGATCCCGAGTTATTCCTCAATGAGATTCACAACTTGGTCGACTCATCGGCGCTCAACGACTTCAGGCTCAAGGTAATTCAGGGGTTGAATGCTCTTCCAGAGTTTCGGCCAATGTACTTTCGACTAGCGAAACCGTATCTCGAGGCGATTGTTGGCAATGAACTGGCGATGCAGCAGAGAATTAATTTAAGTATTCAGATGCCCAACGACGTGAGCTCACTTTTGCCGGTGCATGCCGATACCTGGTCTGGTGACTCAGCATTTGAGGTAGTCGTTTGGTTGCCACTCGTTGACTGTTTCGGCACAAAGGCAATGTATTTGCTGCCACCGACCGAATCAGCAAAATTTTCAAATCAATTTAGTCAACGGGGTGGAAGCAGTAGCGAAACAATTTTTGACTCGATTAAAAGTGAAGTGATTTGGCTTGAGGTAAAAAGTGGGCAAGTGATGTTGTTCGATCAATCTTTGCCGCACGGCAATCGAGTAAACGAAGAAAGCGAAACTCGATGGTCAATGAACTGTCGATTTAAGGGCGTTTTCACTCCGTACGGCGACAAAAAACTTGGTGAATTTTTTGAGCCAATTACCCTGCGACCAGCATCCCATCGTGGAATGAGTTACTCACTACCTAAAACTTCATGACGAAATTACGCGGTTATATTTTTGCTCGCCCGTTTATGGGCGAACGCGCACCACAGCATGTCCAAAATATTATTCTGCGTGATTATTGCCAGAAACGCGGGTACGAATTTTTGCTTTCGGTAACCGAGTATGCAATGGAAAATTCGTACATGATTCTCGAGTCGGTGCTTGACGATTTGGCGAATATTGATGGCATAGTTTTTTACAGTTTGTACCAGCTGCCATCGCAACCTGAGAAACGAAGGTTGATTTACTCGCGTGTACTTGGTGCCAAAAAGTCATTGCATTTTGCAGTCGAGGGAATGTCTATTTCAAACAGCAACGATATTGATTCTGTTGAGAATTGTTTGCTCGTAAAAGCAACTCTTGACCACTGCACTCCCGAAGTAGAAATTTAATTCGATGGGTGTGCTCCGCGAATTTGTTACACCATTACATCGAGCGACATCGCGCGATTATCTTTCACGCATGAACGATGACAAGGTTCACTGCATGCTTCGGGCAAAAAAATATGGTCCTGACTATTGGGATGGTGATCGGCGATTCGGTTACGGCGGATACGTGTATCGTCCGGGATATTGGAAGCCAGTAGCCGAAAAACTTATCGAGACCTATAGCTTGCGATCTGGATCAAAAGTTTTAGATCTTGGATGTGGAAAAGGTTTCTTGCTTCACGAACTATTGCTGCTTGAGCCGAAGTTGCAAGTTGTTGGCACTGATATCTCAGAATATGCATTAAGCATGCGACTGAAATGGTTAAACCATGCCTAAAAATTCACGATGCGCGAGGCAAGTTTGAGTGGGGTGACAACGAGTTCGACCTTGTTATCTCATTGACAATGATTCACAATTTGCGCGCTTTTGATCTTGAGAAATGTCTTCGCCAGATCCAACGAATCGGAAAGTCGCAATACGTGACGGCTGAGAGCTACAGAAACGAGCAAGAGCAGTTCAATTTGCAGTGCTGGGCACTTACTTGTGAATCATTCTTTGACTTCGATGAGTGGCTATGGATGTTCAAGAAGGCTGGCTATGAAGGAGACTACGAATTCATATACTTTGAGTAACAAATGTTTCTCATTGCTGTTGACAGGTCTGGTCGCTTATTAGTTGAAAATAAGCCTAAAAGTGAAGGCAGTAGCCAGCGGCCCAAGTTTTGTCTTCCAACCCTGGCCGATAGCGCTTCAGATAACGATGTTTTGTCGTTTCTGGCCACGATTGGTTTCAGTGAAGGAACGGTTGTCCAAAGTTTTGAATTAAAACTATTTACCGACCTGTCCCTTCAACAAAAATTTGTGGTTTGCAGCGTTTCGAACTCGAGCGCGAGCTCGCAATTGTCTGTATCCCGATATGAAGTCAAGTCGCTTGACAAGATTTGGCAAACCGATATTGACGATTCGATTGCAGTAGCATCTAGCAAAATTCTTGAGCAGGTAGAGCGTTGCAAACCTGGGTCAGTCACGGATCTTGAAGGTAAGTTTCTTCAGTACTTTGACTTGAGCAAGAAGAGCGACCGAGTATTTTTTACAAAATCGGAGACCACAGTCGCTAACGAAGCCCTAATTTCGTTTCTCGGCGCCTTTGCCGCTGCAAAAGGTGAGAAAACTGCGCGACTATGTATGCATCAAAATCAAGATCAGGTTATTCAAGAAATGTTAATGATTCATGCAGAGCCGATCATCACCGGACCACTAAGACAAAGTCGGGACTCTTCGGTCTCGTATCACATGATCCGCGGTGCGATAGAAATCTCTTTGCATCACGGCGGCACAATTGGTGACAAAATCTATTCGATAGAGAAGAACACTGGTCAGCCAAGTAGTAGCTCATCGCTCAGAGTTCCGGCAAAAATCTTTCGAACTATTCGAACCTTGACCGACTCAGCCGTATTCATAGAAGTTCAGAGCGGTCCATTCACCGATTCTGACACCGAATGGCAGTTGTAGAATGATTTTGGTGATTACACGATGAAGCGTGATGTGGTGTTTGTAGCGGGAACATTTAATGTTCTTCACCCGGGGCACTTGAGGTTGTTGAAGTTTGCTAAAGAGAATGGCTCGCGGCTAGTTGTTGGCGTGTTTACTGATCGGGTGGCTGGCATTGCTGCGCATGTGCCACAAGAGTTTCGGCTTGAAGCGGTGAAAATGAACGGTCTAGTTGATGAAGCCTTCTTTGTTGACGGACCAGTTGAAGATGTAATTTTGCAACTCAAACCAGCGCTTGTCGTGAAAGGCAAAGAGCACCGGACACGAGAGAACCCCGAGCAAAAAGCAGTTGAAAGTTATGGAGGAAAACTGCTGTTTAGTTCGGGTGATGTTGTTTTTACTTCACTTGACCTAATTCGTCGCGAGATGAGTTCTCCTGAACAGCGTTCGATTGCTTTGCCGAAGCAGTTCATGGCACGACGAAAAGTCACTGCAAAGTCGCTGACAGAATTGTTGGCAAAATTTAAGGGATTGAATGTTGTTGTCGTCGGAGATGTCATAGCCGATGAGTACATTTCGTGTGACCCACTTGGTATGTCTGAAGAAGACCCAACAATTGTGGTGACACCAATTTCGAGCAAGACATTTATCGGTGGGGCAGCAATTGTTGCGGCGCATGCGGCATCTCTTGGCGCTCATGTTCAGTTCTTTTCGGTTGTCGGTGATGATCAAACCGCAACACTTTGCCGTGCAGAATTGAGCAAATTCGGAGTTGATCACCATCTATTAGTTGATGACTCGCGACCGACGACACTTAAACAACGCTTTCGTAGCCGTTCAAAAACTCTTTTACGCGTTAGTCATCTGGCACAGCGCTCGATTGAAGAACCCTTGCAGCGCGAACTGGTGAAAGGCGTTGTAAAGGCATGTGAATCGGCAGATCTTTTAATTTTTTCAGACTTTAACTATGGCTCGCTGCCCCAAGCAGTAGTCGATCAAATCACCGCCACGGCGACAAAGAACAAAGTCAAAGTAGCCGCTGACAGTCAGTCTTCTTCGCAAATTGGCGATGTAACTCGATTTAAAAATACAGATTTGTTGACCCCAACTGAACGTGAAGCACGTCTCGCATTGCGTAATACTGAAGATGGTTTGGTAATTATTGCTGAAATGGTTTGTGAAGCTGCAAATGCAAAGTCGGCAATTGTCAAGCTCGGCGAACAAGGTGTGTTGTTGCATGCTCGCAGCGGCAAGACTTTTGAAACCGACCAAATTCCCGCGTTGAATTCTGCGCCGCAAGACGTCGCTGGCGCCGGAGACTGCATGCTCGTTGCATCTTCGCTCGCACTGACCGTCGGCGCCGACATGTGGCAAGCCGGTTTGCTCGGTTCGCTTGCTGCGGCAATTCAAGTTGGCCGAGTCGGTAACACTCCGATTACACAAGCCGAACTGCTGCACGAGTTATCTGAGTGAGAGCGATTCTTCTCGCTGCAGGACTCGGAACTCGCCTTCGTCCATTAACTGATACAACTCCAAAGTGCTTGGTGCCGATTAAAGGCAAACCATTATTGGATATTTGGTGCGAATCTTTACTAGCTGCTGGCGTAACTCGTCTTCTCGTCAATCTGCACTACAAGTCTGAACAAGTGCAACAACATATCTTGAAGTCGAAGTTCGCAAAGAATGTCGAAACAATTTTTGAAACACAATTGCTCGGCACCGCAGGCACGCTCAATGCCAACAAACAATTCTTTGAAGGCCAATGACGGCATCTTGTTGCACGCTGACAACTACTGCGAGGCCGATATCGAACAACTCATCAGCGTGCACACAAATAGGCCGTCAAACTGTGATCTAACAATGCTTGCATTTCGTACACAAACGCCACACACATGTGGCATTCTTGAAGTTGACAATCAGAAAATTCTCAATCAGATGTACGAGAAGTCGCATGACGATCACGGCAACTTGGCCAACGCTGCGTTTATGTTCTTTCAAAGAAGTTGATTGCCGAGTTGCGCGATGAAACTGATTTCAGCAACGAAGTTATCCCAAAATATTTCGGTAAAGCGCTTGTCGTTGAAACCTCAAAGACATTCATCGACATTGGCACGCCAGAGACATATGCACTTGCCCAACAGGTTGCCAAAATTCGTTAGAAATCTTTGGGCAAAATTGCACATGTCTAAAAGTTTTTTGGTTTCCGAGCACTATCGTTATTAGCGCAAGTTAATGAATTTAGGGCAGTAGCTCAGTTGGTAGAGCGCCGGTCTCCAAAACCGATGGTCGGGGGTTCAAATCCCTC
>RFMT01000016.1 GCA_009927565.1 Acidimicrobiia bacterium | reverse complement strand
GTCGCATTTATCAGTGCGTAGCACTGATAATTGCTTTGCTTCGCTTCGCGAGGTGCAGTGCGGAGCACTGATCCTCGCTTGGTTGCTCGGCTTTGCCTCGCAACTTCGCATCGTTACTTGGTTTTGCTTTTTGGCTTGACGTATTTTGGCTCGGGGATGCCGAGTAGCAAGCAAACCGATCGCTTGGCAATCACGACCCAATCTGCGCGGTCTGGGTGATTGCCGTCTAGTTCGATCAATAATTGCGCGTTGACCATGCCGGTCAGCCACGCCAAATACATTTCGGGGTTGAAGTCAGGTCGCACCCATCCCATATCTTGGGCGAACCTGATTGGTTCGCCACCGATCTTGTTTGAAGCCAACTGCACTTGAGCAATTGCCTTTGCCAAGTTCTTTCTAGTTTGAGAACTTCCGAGAACATTGACGCGTACCGAGCGAATCGGCCTGCGTTCAAAAGAGAACATTTGCTCGAGAAATCGGTGTGCGACCGCCGTGAAATCAGACTTTGTCTTGCAGGCGTGCACGGCATTTGAAAACTCAAGTGACAAATCTCTTTGGCCTCTCAGATAGCGGGCGGCCTGGGCAGCTTCAATTAAGCCATCTCGACTGCCGAAGAAGTAGTAGACCGATGGTGCTGTCGTTTCGGTTTCCGAACAGATTTGGCGAATTTTTAGGGACTTTTCGCCACCCTTGTCAATGGCTCTGATTGCCGAAGCCAAGATTCGGTCTTTGCTGCCCAATTTTTCTGCCACAGCTTCAATGCTACCTTCGGCTGTTTTAGAGGTCTTCAGAGCCAAAGTTTTATATCGAATTGGAAAATTTATAACAAAGTTATAGCGTTGTTTAACAGTGTTAAAACGAATGTTGGCTCAAATTTTGCGTAGCGGTGTGTTACGCCCGGTCGCAGTTGTTGTCTTCTTCGCAACGCTTTTGGTGGCGCTGCCCGATCGAAACCTTTCCTTGCGTGATGCTCGCGCGGCAGCGGCGCCGGCGTGTGCGGCGGGCGTGGGCGTCGGCGGAAGTAACAGCGCCACACTTGCATCGACCGTCGGCGGGCACGGCTGCGTGGTGATCAAGTATCTCGATTCTGGTGTGGCTGCGTATCAAACATTCAGTTACACCGGTGCCGATCAGTCGTGGACGGTGCCAAGTGGAGTAACGACCATCAATGTTCATCTCTTGGGCGCTGGCGGTGGTGGTGCGACGGGCGCTACCGGTCACGGGGCGGGCGGTGGCGGTTACGCAACCGGCAACTACTCAGTGACCGCAGGGCAGGTTCT
>RFMT01000261.1 GCA_009927565.1 Acidimicrobiia bacterium | reverse complement strand
TGGGCTAAGTAAACGTAACCTTGTTCAATCAGTGGCCGCATAAAACGGAATAGAAGAGTGAGTAGCAGTGTGCGGATATGTTGACCATCAACGTCAGCATCGGCCATCAAAATGATTTTGTGGTAACGAAGTTTTGCCACATCGAATTCATCATGAATACCAGTACCGAGTGCGGTAATGAGTGCTTGTACTTCATTATTTTGAAGCACACGGTCGATGCGTGCCTTTCTACGTTGAGGATTTTCCGCGAATAGGAAGGATTGCTTGGAACTTCGAATCACGTCCACCTTTAGCAGAACCACCAGCGGAATCACCTTCGACGATGTAAGCTCACACTTTCTGGCTCGGTCCATTGGCAGTCAGCCAACTTTCCGGGCATGCCGCGACCTTCGAGTAATCCCTTGCGATTACGTGCAAGATCGCGCGCTTTACGAGCGGCAGATCTGGCAGCGGCTGCATCAATGGATTTACGAACAATGTCTTTACCTTCACCTGGGTTCTTTTCGAACCACTCACCAAGGCGGTCATAAACCACCTTCTGTGTGAAAGTCTTAGCTTCTGTGTTACCAAGTTTAGTTTTTGTTTGTCCTTCAAATTGTGGCTCACCCAATTTGATAGAGACAATTGCGGTGAGACCTTCGCGTACGTCGTCACCAGTAAGTCGATCTTCTTTCTTGCGGATTAGTCCCCACTCTTCGCCAAATTTATTTACAAGGGTGGTGAGTGATGCCCGGAAACCTTCTTCGTGAGTACCGCCCTCTTGAGTGTTGATGGTGTTTGCAAAGGTATAAACGGACTCAGAGAATCCGGCGTTCCATTGCATAGCCACTTCGAGAGAGATTTTGGCATTGGTATCTTCTGCTTCGAAATCAATGATTGATTTGTGGGTTGTGCCTTTGGTGGAATTGAGGTGACGCACGAAATCTGTAATTCCGCCATCGTATTTATAGGTGACGTGAACCGGCTCTCCGTTTTCGTCTACATGTCCCGCGCGCTCGTCACGCATTGAAATTGTGAGACCTTTATTAAGAAAAGCCATTTCGCGAAAACGGGTAGAGAGTGTTTCAAATGAATACTCAGTAGTTTCAAAGATTTCTTCTGACGGCCAGAAAGTAACGGTGGTGCCCGTTTCCTCTGTGGGTTCAAGTCGTTCGAGATCTGCTTGTGGTACACCAAGCTTGTATGTTTGAGTCCAGTTGTATCCATCACGTCGAATATCAACGCGCAATGTTGTGGAGAGCGCATTTACTACTGAGACGCCAACGCCGTGCAATCCACCAGATACGGAGTATCCGCCGCCGCCAAATTTTCCACCCGCGTGTAAGACAGTGAGCACAACTTCAACAGCTGGGCGTTTTTCGACGGGGTGCATATCAACTGGG
>RFMT01000099.1 GCA_009927565.1 Acidimicrobiia bacterium | reverse complement strand
CCAGAGCACCCAGAGTGCGAGTAACCCGACCAATACAAAGCTCCAAAATCTCTGACGGGATTTCAAGAGCAGGCCAAGTGAATATGCCCCGAAGTAAATGAGCCCATGCCCGGGCGGGACAAACCACGGAACGTTTTCCAGCCGATATACATAAACACCGAAGTGGCCAGCGAAGAGGTACTCGACGATGGTGGCGAAGGAAACCACCAACAGGATCTGCGTGCGCAAGAGCGGGAACTCTTCCACAGAGCACCGAAGAGCAGCGCCCAAGTCAATAGACCGATGAAGTGTTGCCTGGCAAGAGTTGCGTCTCGATCGGCGATAAGTGCCAATGGGACCCAGGTCACAACGGTAAGTACACCGAGTGCAGCCCTTCGTCTTTGCCTCTCCACCTGACAAGATTAGTGATAACAACAGATGCTCGACGAGCGCGAGGAGTTAAAGTGTCCAAGATTCTTTCTGGAATATCCGAAGGCTGGTGGATGTTCTTTGAAACATTCTGGGCATTGGTGCTCGGATTCGCACTATCTGGGGTCATCCAAGCTTTTGTATCGCGCAAACGTATGCGCGAAGCGCTTGGCACCGACTCGGCCGCTTCGCTGGTTAAAGCCACTTTCTTTGGCATCGTCAGTTCATCGTGCTCTTACGCGGCAAGCGCGCTAGCGAAGAGTCTCTTCAGTAAAGGCGCCAACTTCACCGCATCGATGGTCTTCATGTTTGCCAGCACAAACCTCGTTATTGATTTAGGCATCGTGCTCTGGATATTGATGGGGTGGCAATTCGCTCTTGCTGAATTAATCGGCGGCATTGTGATGATAATTCTGCTGAGAATCTTCATCCCCATCCTCATTCCCGCTCGACTGATCGAAGCCGCTCGCGCCTCTTTGCAAGTGACCCATGAGGAAGCGCCCAGCTCTGCACAGAAAATGGGCCTTTTCAACCGTCAACGATGGAGTGATGCCGCCGGGTACACCGTGGGAGATTTCACGATGCTTCGCACGGAACTAATTGTCGGATTCTTGGTGGCTGGGTTGGCCGCGAAATTAGTCCCTCTGCGCTTTTGGGAATCGCTCTTTATTTCAGGTCACGGATTTTGGTCTGCCGTTGAAAACGCAGTGCTAGGACCAGTTCTCGCGTTTATCAGCTTTGTCTGTTCGCTCGGAAATATCCCGCTCGCATCAGCCTTGTGGCATGGAGGAATCTCATTTGGCGGAGTCATCGCCTTTATATTTGCTGACCTTCTAGCATTTCCATTGGTCATGATCTATCGGAAGATTTATGGCAGCGCTCTTGCAATCCGGCTCGCGTTAGTTTTCTGGTTAGTGATGTCGTTGAGTGGGCTCATCACTGAAGGAATCTTCCAACTCTTCAATCTGATTCCTACTGAACATAAAATGCCCTCAATGGGGATGCGTACTTCTACGCTCGTTCTCAATATCGCCGCACTCTTTATGCTCGCAATTATTTTTTGGCTCTACCGCACTAGAAATCGAGGAGAAATGACCCCAGAATTTGCTAAAGATTACGTCTGTGGAATGCAGGTGCGCATCGCCGATGCTCCTGCGAAAGCAGAAGTGAACGGGACGATGTACTACTTCTGCATGGACGGATGCCGCGAGGCATTCGTGAAAGATCCGGAGAAGTTTCTCCCAGGGGTACGCTGATCGATTATGCGAGCCATCCTCTTCAATGAATTCCAGGGACCTATCTTCATCCGCGATGTGCCAATTCCATCACCAGAGCGTCATGGAGCGGTGGTGCGGGTGGAGGCCACTGGTCTCTGCCGGAGTGATTGGCACGGCTGGATGGGACACGATGAGGACATTCAACTTCCCCATATCCCCGGCCACGAATGGGCGGGCGTCGTCACCGAAATAGGTGCAGATGTTTCCCGTATCAAAGTGGGCGATCGCATCACAGTCCCGTTTGTCTCTGGCTGTGGAGCTTGTTCGTACTGCCTTGAGGGAGATGCTCAGGTCTGTCCTCGCCAGACGCAACCCGGCTTTAGTAACTGGGGTTCATTTGCCGAGTATGTCCAAATCGACAGAATCGATTTCAATGCAATTCACTTGCCAGAGGAGATTTCATTCTCCACTGCAGCAAGTTTGGGCTGTCGCTTCGCTACGGCATTTCGCGGTCTCGACGGCCGCGCACGAGTTCAACCCGACGAATGGGTGGCCATCTTCGGTTGCGGAGGTGTGGGGCTTTCAAGCGTCATGATCGCGAAAGCACTAGGCGCTCGCGTAATTGCAATCGATATTAACGAAGGCGCCCTGGCTAAAGCCAAAGAGGTTGGTGCAGATTTCACAATCAACTCGCGCACCATAAATCCAGTTGATGAGATCAAAAGAATTTCCGATGACGGAGCACACGTGAGTGTCGATGCGTTGGGCTCTGAGGTAACAGCCAATCAATCCGTCATGAGTCTGCGTCGTCGTGGACGCCATGTACAAATCGGTTTACTTCTTCCGGTCGACCAGAATTCGCATATCCCCATGCAAAGGGCTCTGAGTTACGAATTAGATCTGCTGGGAAGCCACGGCATGGCTGCGAGCGATTACCCCAAGATGCTTGCGATGATCTCTGACGGTCGACTAGATCCAGCCTCACTTATCGAAAGAACTATTTCCTTAGAAGAAGGCGCCGAGGAACTTTCACTCTTAGACTCTGCGCCAATCACCGGCATCACCGTTATTAGGCCGATGTGAACGCGATGGACCAGATCGGCACAATGAAATGGGAGCACGGCCAGACTTGGTATCGCGTTGTGGGAGACCTCAAGAGCGGTCTTACCCCGCTCGTTATTCTCCACGGAGGGCCGGGCGCGTGTCACAACTATTGCGAACCCATCGCAGATCTGATCGCCCCGAGTGGACGCGCAGTAGTTCTCTATGACCAAATCGGTTGCGGTGACTCAACTCTTCTTCCATATAAGCCAAGAGATTTTTGGACGCCAGAATTATTTATGGGGGAACTCACCCGTCTCCTAACGCACTTGGGTATCGAAGAGAAATACATCCTGCTGGGGCAATCGTGGGGCGGCATGCTCGGTATGCAATACGCCATCGGAGATCCGCACGGCTTGCAAGCGCTTATCGTGGCCGATTCCCCAGCGAGCATGAAACTCTGGCTCTCAGAAGCAAATCGCTTACGCCAGGAGTTACCCGATGGAGTGAACGAGACTCTCATGCGCCATGAATCTGCCGGAAGTACTGACGATCCTGAGTACACCGCGGCTGTCAATGTCTTCTATGACCGCCACCTCTGTCGCGTGCCCGCACCGGCATGCGTGCTAGAAGGTCGGCGTAAGCAAGCTCTCGACCACACCGTGTATCACACCATGAATGGCCCCAGCGAATTTCATGTAGTCGGAACTTTGCAGGATTGGGATATCACCGACCAACTTCATCATATTTCTGTGCCTACGCTCTTAATTTCTGGCGTGCATGACGAAGCCACACCGCTCATCGTTTCACAGATACACGAACGGATTCCTGGATCGCACTGGGAGCTCTTTCCGGAATCATCACACCTGCCACACATTGAGGAACCAGCACGATTTAAGCGAGTACTCTCCGATTTTCTATCACACTTTTAGGCCCACGTTGAGAAGCACTTAGGCAAAGAAAGGCCCCCGCTTTCGCGAGGGCCTTCATTTC
>RFMT01000346.1 GCA_009927565.1 Acidimicrobiia bacterium | reverse complement strand
TTTTCCACCTCTTCGGCGGCGCGACCGGGATACAGCGCAATGACGGTGACCTGGGTGTCGGTGACGTCGGGAAAGGCCTCGACCGACAGGTTCTTGAAAGCGATCACCCCGGCCATGACAAACAGCACCGTGCCCAGCACGACGAACAAGGGCATGTTCAGGGCGTTGCGAATCAAACGCTTCATGGCGCGCTTCTTCCGGGGCCGGGCTTGCCTTCCAGGGCTTCACGAGCAGACTTGAATTCCCGCGAGAGCAAGAGGCTGTTTTGCTTGACCACTTGTTCACCCGTTTGGAGGCCTTCGCTCACGAGCACTTCGGATAGGCTTTCATTGCCGACTTTGACCTTGCGTGGCTCAAAGACCCCGGGCTCAAGCTGAACATACACCGTGTGTTGACCGCTCAGCAGTTGCACCGCCGAGGCCGGTACAACCACCCCGCTGTGGTTGTGCTGGTGAAGTCGTACGGTCCCCAGCATGTCGCTCTTGAGCAGTCGGCGAGGATTGGACACTTCGGCCCGAACCTTGATGGTGCGGGTGTTGGGGTCAATGAAATCGGCCACCGTTTGTAGCCGTGCCTGAAAGCGTTGATCGGGCCACGATGGAACGGTGAGTTCGAGGGCGGTGCCGGGCTTGAGATCTGGCAGGTGTTTTTCCAGCGCATCAATTTGCACCCACAGGCTACTGGGATCAGTGACGACAAAGAGTGCGGGGCCGCTCAGATCGGGGCGTAACTCCTGACCTGGGTTGAGGTTACGCTCCACCACCAAACCTGCGAGACCACTGGTCAGCGACAGCTGCTGGTTGACGCCGGCCTGGCTGCCATACAGACGCGTGCGCGCCTGTGCGCGCTCGAGTTCGGCTTGGGCGCGGGCTGCATCAGCCTGGGCTTGTTCCAGGTCTTTGCGCGCCACGATCCCGGCCTCAAACAGCGACTGCTGTCGTTGCAGTTGCTTGAGTGTCCACTGCACATCGGCTTGGGCGCGCGCCGTGTCGGCCTGTGCCGCACCAAACTCCGGTGAAGCCAATTCGGCGAGCGTGGAGCCCGCAGTGACGGTTTGACCCACATCGGCCACGATGCGGCTGACGCGCCCGGAAAACGCCGGGTAGATCCGCTGGGTTCGACTTTCATTCCAGACCAGGCGCGCGGGCAAGTCCACCACCAAGTCATTGGCGGCTTGTGCCGCCTGCGTGCTGAGCAAGGACAGCTGTGGATGGCCCGCGGGATAGCGCAGTTGTTCACCTTGCAGGATGGGCAATTGGGCCACGGGCGTATGTGGGACATCGGGTTGGCAGGCGCTCAGCAGGCCCAGCCCGAGAGACAGGCTGAGCCATCCAGCCCATTGCCGCATGGGGTGTTGAGTAGCGGCCTGAAAGCATCGAGAAGCAATGGTGGTCAACATGGCAAGGGGGTCCTGGCCCTTCAGGCGTGAGTGAAGAGCATGCGGATGGGACGACGAATGAGAGAACAGGATCGAAACCTGAGGCGTGTTCATGGTGTGATGGGTTGGGTGCGCAGTTGCCAGGTGCCCTGGGCCTTGGCGAAGTCGGCTTGTGCGGCGATCGCTTCCAGCCGGGTGGTGCGCAAGGTGCGACGCGCATCCAGCAAGTCGGTCAAGGTGAGCGCGCCTTGTGTGTAGGCGAGTTCGGCTTGCTGGGCGACGCGTTGGGCTCGCGGCAGGATGTCGCGCTCATAGGTCTGCAAGCGCTCGCGTGCTGCGTCCCACGCCTGCAGCAAGGTTTGCAATTCGGCCCGCGCACCCCATCGGACACGCTCGAGCAGATCCTGTGATTGACTGTGCAGGGCGCTGGCCCGGCCAATTTCGCCCTCGAAGCGGTAGCCCCATTGCAAGGGCATTTGCAAGCGCAGTTCCATTTGACGCGTGGTGACGCCGTTGGCCATGGGGTAGTGATCGACGGTGCCTCCCCAGGTGATGTCGTTGGACTGCTGCGCGCGGGCCAGTTGCATGGCGGACTGCG
>RFMT01000314.1 GCA_009927565.1 Acidimicrobiia bacterium | reverse complement strand
GGTCAACGACTCGACATAATACGAACCAGCCAACGGATCAGGTGTGTCTGTAACGCCACTCTCGTAGCCAATTATCTGCTGGGTTCGCAGAGCGATTCGCGCCGCTTCTTCGGTTGGCAAACTGAGCGCCTCATCAAAGCCATTCGTATGCAAACTCTGCGTGCCACCCAAGACTGCTGCCATACTTTGCACCGCGACTCGCACGATGTTGTTCTGAGGCTGTTGAGCCGTAAGCGTGGAGCCACCCGTTTGGGTGTGAAACCGCATCAACAAACTCGCTGGATTCTTGGCGCCAAATCGCTTTGACATGATCTCATGCCACATTCGGCGACTTGCTCGAAACTTGGCGACTTCTTCGAAGAAATTATTGTGCCCATTCCAGAAAAAGCTTAAACGTGGTGCAAATTCGTCAACATCAAGACCCGAGTCAACTGCTGCTTGCACATATGCAATTGCGTTCGACAAGGTGAATGCAAGTTCTTGCACAGCCGTCGAGCCTGCTTCGCGAATGTGGTAGCCAGAAATTGAGATCGTGTTCCACTTCGGCACGTGCTTGGCGCAATAAGCGAAAATATCGGTGATTATTCGCATCGACGGTCGTGGCGGATAAATGTAAGTTCCGCGTGCAATATATTCTTTCAACAAGTCGTTTTGAATCGTTCCAGAAATTTCGGTCGACGCCACACCTCGCTCTTCGGCGACCAATTCATAAAGCAGCAATAAAATTGCGGCCGTTGAATTTATTGTCATTGACGTTGTCACTTTGTCAAGTGGCAAATCAGCCAACAAAACACGCATGTCTTCGATCGAGTCGATCGCTACGCCAACTTTGCCGACTTCACCTGCCGCACGTGGATGATCACTGTCATAACCCATCTGCGTTGGTAAGTCGAACGCACACGACAAACCTGTTTGGCCTGCGTTCAACAAGAATTTAAAGCGTTCATTCGTGTCGGCTGCCGTGCCGAAGCCCGCATATTGACGCATAGTCCATAAACGATCGCGATGCATCGTCTTGTAAATACCCCGTGTAAACGGCGCTTCACCCGGCAGACCAAGTTCTGTAGCTTCGTCAAAGTCACCCAGCGAATCAGCTGTATATAACGGCTTAACCGAGATGCCCGAATCAGTTTGTTTTTCAGTCATAAATGCAACCTCAAGGCTACGAGTTCGGTTGCCTCGCCGCGAGCACAGAGATCTCCATCAACCACTCAGGTCGAGCAAGCGCCGGCACAGTTACAAGCGTGCTTGCCGCCAAGTGGCCATTTAAGGCGGCGTCTCGCGCACCCATAACAAGTTTCAATCGCGTTGCCATCTCACCAGCGTCTGACGTATATACGACATAAGTTGTGACCGAGATGATGTCTCGCGCACTCATTTTGCCTTCAGCGAGAATCGCCAAAATATTTTGCCAAACAACGCCCGCCTGCTCACCAATGTTTGCGGCACGCTGCCGTCGCGTCGCGTCGGTACGACACCTGAAGTGACAACACACTCATAACCAGCAGGCACATGCACGCCGTGCGCATAGGCGGCCGCCGGGGCAGCCATCTCGGCAGGCTTCAATTCGCGCGGCATAGTCAAGACCACTCACGATAAGCCATAATTGACTGATGGGCAAGAAAGCAGTCGGACAAGAAAACCTCGCCGACATTGATGTTCTTGAACGAATTCAACAACGAGTTTTGTGGCTCGCAGTGCGAATGGTCGACTACGCAAATCGTGAACGCGAGGTGCCACCTGCTCCTGGCGGCAGAGACGCAGAGTTCAACGTAAAAGTTGGCGGCCATATGGCGAGTAGCGCTTCGGTTGTCAGCATCATGACATCACTTTGGTTTGGTCACTTGAATGGTGACGACAAAGTTGCCGTCAAGCCACATGCTTCGCCGATTTTCCATGCAATCAAATATCTCACCGGCGAACTTGACAAGTCATATCTGAAACGACTTCGCACACTTGGTGGTCTACAGAGTTATCCAAGTCGAACAAAAGATCCTGATGTCGCCGACTTCTCAACTGGTTCAGTTGGTCTTGGTGCCGTTGCCCCACTATTTGCTTCGATGGTTCGCCGCTATGTCGACTCGCACTTCGCACCG
>RFMT01000146.1 GCA_009927565.1 Acidimicrobiia bacterium | reverse complement strand
GCTTAAAATCCTACATCGTGCACGTTTACATCGCGCTGTGGCGCAGCAACTCGGTTGTGGGTGGACACTCGGCGATGAATGGTTGCGACAAGTCGTCGATGATGCCATCTTTAGAAATCGCTCGCGAGAACAAACTCGATGACAGTAAATCGACTTCATTCGCGGCATCACCACTTGTCATTGCCGCCCACAATGGCGCGGGCAATCGCGTTCCGCATGCTGTCACTAACCAAACAGGTTTTTGCAAACAGTATCCGAGTGCAGCAACCGCATGACTACCCGAACTACATAAAACTTCTGTCGGTCCTGCAGCCAGCGATTCAATTATCAAGATATCGCAACTGCTAACGGCTCTAGAGAGTTCTTCAAATTGCACGAGAGTCGCCTCGACATCCATCGATACAAGTCGCTCAACAGCGGCGTCACCGTCGCCGTTGCTCTCAACTACAAATAGTTTCAAATCGCCACGTGATGCCAACGCATTCAACACCGTTGTTGGCCAACCGATTACACATACGGCGGCATCTTGTGGCACAGCATCGCGCAGACTCTTCATCGTCGAGTCGTTTTTAATCTCTAATTCGCAGTCACGCATCGCCACAAACGGATCAAGGGCACCGAGCACATGACTGCACAACCACCACAGTGGTCCGCATGTCGGGTGTCGTTGCACGATTCGTCGCGCTGCCAGCACAATTCCCGCAGGTTCGTGACCTAGGCCACTCAGCGCCGCCACGGTCTCGCGCACCAACGAAACTGGGTCAGCACCGCGCGCACGCGCGACATATCGCAAATGCTCAATTGGGTGCATTTCCAAAACGCTACCCCCGACTTGCTACGGTCTTTGCTGATGATTATTTCACCAAATCTCGACACCCAGCTTCAGCCTCTCAATGGCGATGCCCGCCCACTCGAAGAATGGCTGACTACATTTCACTTAGCGTCAGTCGTTCTCGATCCGTTCACCAATGAGAGTGCGTGGATTCTGCCGACCGCAGTTCGCATCTTGCGACAATTTGGCGGGGCTTCGGTTCGAACAAATTTTGTCGTTACAGCAACCGCGCAAGAGACTCGCGAATTTCTCGGACCTTATGCCGATGAGTTCCTAGTTTTCAGCGATCCGTCGCGAACATTTGTCAAACAACTTGCGCTGTCCGAACTGCCGGCTTTCGTTTACATCCAAATCGATGGCACAGTACCAATTAATGCTCAAGGATGGAATGCCAAAGCCTGGAGCAGTGTCGCCGAACACATCGCCAACGTCGTCGCTTGGCGCAAGCCCAGCATTCCATCTGCTGGCGACCCAGGTTCGTTCAAAGGCACGCCC
>RFMT01000238.1 GCA_009927565.1 Acidimicrobiia bacterium | reverse complement strand
GGGCACGCTTTCAATCATGTAACAACGCTGACGCCAGTGATCAAATGCTGCAAGCGAACCGATCATGCTCATCACCGCATCTGGCATATTGCGATCTTCGTGCGGCGCGTTTGGCAAATTCTCAATTTCGCGCACAACGTCGTAGCCCAGAAAACCCATCAAGCCACCTTGCAATGGCGGTAAGTCAGGGTGCAATGGCGCACGATACGTTGCGAGCAAAGACTCAATGGCGGCCAAGATTCCTTTGTCGCGTGGCATTGTGCTCGGCACCGAGCCCGTTGTTGTGATTTTTCCGTCACGCAATACCAGCGTCGCCACTGGGTCACGCCCAACGAACGAAAATCTGCTCCACCGTTCGCCATGCTCAACTGACTCGAGCAAAAAACCAGGCTCATCGCCAACAAGTTTGATGTATGCCGAAACGGGTGTTTCAACATCGGCCAAAACTTCGGCCCACACAGGTATCACCGTGTTGTCTTTGGCTAATGCATGAAACTCTTGCCGAGTCGGCGAAATTTTCATCGAGACTATTTTGCAGTCGCAACGACAGCGCAACTGTCGACGAAGTTCTCCAAAATTCGCAATCCCTCATTTGCTGATTTTTCAGGATGAAACTGAGTCGCAAAAACATTTCGCAAGCGAAGCGCCGCCAACAGTTCACTTCCGTAACTACACGTCGCCACAACAACCGACTGGTCGCTGGCAACTGCCGACAATGAATGCACGAAATACATCCACGGATTCTCGCTCAAACCAGCGAACAATTGATCCTGATTTTTTATTATCAGTCGATTCCACTGCATCTGAGGGCGCTGCACGCCATCAGGAAGCCATTTAATTTCGCCGGCAACAACGCCGAGACCAGCAACGCCTGGGCTCTCTTCACTTCTGTCGAACAGCATCTGCATGCCGACACAAATACCAAGAAATGGTCGCCCCGAACCGATCGCCTCATGCACGCTGTCTTCTAAACCCGCTTGACGAAGTGCCGTCATACATGCACCGAAGTTTCCGACACCTGGCAAGACAACTGCCTGAGCATCTGCAATCAATTTCTTGTCATTGGTCAATTGCGCATCGGCACCGACAAATTGCAAACCTTTTTGCGCTGATCGCAAGTTTCCGATGCCATAATCGAGCACCGCAATCAACGGTTTAGTTTTTTTATTGCTCGCCGTGTTTATCGATGACACTCGTCTATTCTGCCTGAAATTTTGTGTGCTCAGCGACTTCGCGCTGCGCGTTGCAACAACCTAACCGCGTTAATCAAGCCGCGCTCGGCCTCGTAAATCGCCATCAACAAACCATCATCGTTTTCGGGCTTCTTTGGGTCATAAGTCGCCAGTCGTTGCGACTCGGCCAGCGCAACAATTCGCTCTCGGCACCGCTCGACATTTTCTGCCAGCGCTGCCAATTCAGCCAGCGCGCTTGCTCGATTCGGTGCTTCGCTCACTTTTTTCTCACTTTCGTTTTCTTCGCCACTCGCTTCGCGACTGGCTTTTTCGCGACTC
>RFMT01000060.1 GCA_009927565.1 Acidimicrobiia bacterium | reverse complement strand
GTGGCGGGTCTTGATGTTGCGGCGCGAGATGCGGCTTATGACGCAGCGGTTATCCGCGTAAATAAAGGTGTCGAAGATTTGTCACGACCCGTTGTGCACACACCAGTTGAGCCACCACTGCGTGACGACACTTTGAAAGTTGAATCGTCAATGCCCGGGGGCATGTATGAGCGCGCAGTTGAAGTTGCAAAAGAACACATTCGAGCGGGCGACATTTTTCAGGTTGTTTTGTCGCAGCGTTTTGATGTGCAACTTGACGCTGATGCGTTCGATGTGTATCGAGTGTTGCGACAGATTAATCCGAGCCCCTATATGTATTACGTGAAACATGATGACGTGACGATCGTTGGCTCATCGCCAGAACCGATGGTGCAACTGCGCAACGGTCGGGTAGTGAGTAGACCGATTGCTGGCACACGCAAACGCGGAGTAGATGACGAGCAAGATCGCAAGTTGGCGGGCGAATTGAAAGAGAATCCTAAAGAGCGTGCCGAGCACGTGATGCTGGTTGACTTGGCGCGCAATGACGTTGGTCGTGTCGCCGAATTCGGCACGATGAACGTTGACGAATTTATGTCCCTTGAGCGATATAGCCATGTGATGCATTTGACTTCGCAAGTCTCTGGCACATTGCGTGCTGGTCTCGGACCAGTTGATGTATTGCGTGCGACTTTGCCTGCGGGCACCGTTAGTGGTGCACCAAAGGTGCGGGCGATGCAAATTATTGACGCCTTAGAGCCGACAAAGCGTGGGCCATATGCGGGTGTCGTTGGCTATGTAGATTTCTCGGGCAACCTCGATACTGCGATTGCGATTCGCACGATGTTTGTCGGTGATCATGGCGCGACCCTGCAGGCTGGCGCAGGGATTGTCGCCGACAGTGTGGCGAGCGAAGAAAGCCTTGAGTGTCGAAACAAAGCAGCAGCGCTAATCGCGGCGATTCCGGCGGCGCGGCGAATGACGGAGGCACGTAAAAAATGACTGGGTTTTACGTCGAGATGAATCGCGATGTACTTCATGTAAGTGGCACTGATGCTCGAAAGTTTTTGCACTCACAGTTGGCCAACGATGTTGCATCGTTGAAAATTGGTAAATCTCTTTACAGTCTGCTGCTCGAGCCGACGGGCAAAATTACTTCGTTGTTGCGCGTACGCTGCGAGTCTGACGAGCGTTTTGTTTTAGATTGCGATGCGGGTTTTGGCGAATTTTCGGCGAGTCGGTTAACTCGATTCAAGATTCGTATCAAGTGTGAAATCTCGAGTGGTGCGCAGAAATTCGTTGCGGTGAGAGGTTTATCCGCAGATAATTGTGCTGATTATTTGGCGCGCGATTCGGCGTTATCGGCGTGGCGAGAAAACGACTGTGCGGTCGATTTTGTGGCAAATGATTTTGTCGCTGGCGATTTGCGCCTTGGCTCGACAGAAGAATTTGAATTGGCTCGTGTGATGGCGAAGTGGCCGACAATGGGTATCGATATGACGACAGACTCGTTGCCCGCAGAAACTGGATTGACCGATTGTGCAGTGAGTTTTACGAAAGGTTGTTATCCAGGCCAAGAGTTAGTTGAACGAATGGACTCACGTGGTGCGACGGCGCCACAACAGTTGCGTTTGATTCGCGCCGAAGCTGGTGCAAGTGCGGGCGCACCCGTTGTGCTGAACGGCGAAGAGTTTGGTATTTATACGAGTGTTTGCCAAGAATTTGCGTTGGCTTTGATCAAACGGTCGGCAGACAGTCGTTCAATCGAGATTGACGCGTAAACTGCAGTATGCCTTTTATC
>RFMT01000415.1 GCA_009927565.1 Acidimicrobiia bacterium | reverse complement strand
AGCGGCGCCAGTGCGCTTGCCCACGCGAGTCTGCAACATCCACAACTTGCCCTGATCAATTGTGAATTCAGTGTCACACATGTCGTGATAGTGGCGCTCGAGCCGATCGAAGATCGCCAACAACTCTTTGTGCACACTCGGAAACTGACGCTTCAGCGCATCAAGATCTTCGGTGTTGCGAATGCCGGCAACAACATCTTCGCCTTGCGCATTAATTAAATAGTCACCATAGGGCTTGTTTTCGCCTGTCGCCGCATTGCGAGTAAAGCCGACACCCGTGCCCGAGTTGTTGTCGCGATTGCCGAACACCATCGCCTGCACGTTGACTGCAGTGCCGAGGTCATGACTAATTTTTTCACGAACGCGATAAGCAATCGCTCGAGCGCCATTCCATGAACGAAACACCGCTTCAACAGCACCGCGCAATTGCTTAACCGGCTCTTGCGGAAACTCTTTACCTGTTTCGGCCTTAACTACCGACTTAAACGTCTCACAAAGCGCCTTCAACGAACTCGCCGACAACGCTGCATCACTCGTAACACCTGCAGATTTCTTTGCATCTTCAAACGGATGTTCAAATTTCGCGCCGTCAATACCCAAAACAATTCGACCGTACATGGCAATGAATCGGCGATAACTGTCGTATGCAAATCGCTCGTCATTGGTCGACTTCGCCAAACCCTGAACGCTGCGATCGTTAAGACCCAAATTCAAAACCGTGTCCATCATGCCCGGCATCGAAAACTTCGCGCCCGATCGCACCGACACCAAAAGCGGGTTCATCGGGTCGCCAAGCTTGGCACCCATTTTCTTTTCAAGCTGCGCAACATGGCTCGCCAATTCTTTGTCGAGAGTTTTCGGCCAGCCACCCTTCATATATGCGCGACACGCATCGGTCGTCACCGTAAAACCGTGTGGCACTGGCAACTTCAGCACGCTCATCATTTCGGCAAGGTTTGCACCTTTCCGCCGAGCAAATCTTTCATGCTCATTGGTGCGCGACGGTGTTTGTGATCAAATGCGAA
>RFMT01000364.1 GCA_009927565.1 Acidimicrobiia bacterium | reverse complement strand
TAAGACCAAGGCTGTTGCCAAGGGTTTGGCGGCTTCGCCAGGTGCCGCGGTGGGCAAAGTTTATTTCACTGCAGATGATGCTGAGGCTGCAGCCAAGAGGGGCGAAGCAGTTATTTTGGTGCGCAGCGAGACCAGCCCAGAAGATGTGCACGGCATGATGGTGGCGAAAGGTATTTTGACTTCGCGCGGTGGACTTGTGAGCCATGCTGCAGTTGTGGCGCGTGGTTGGGGGACACCTGCTGTTGTTGGTGCCGATGCCGTACAGATTGACGGCAAGATGTTTCGCGCTGGCGAATTAGTTGTTCGCGAAGGCGATGTGATTTCGCTCGACGGCACAACCGGCGAAGTTATGTTGGGTGCAATGCAATTGACTGCGGCTGAGCCGACAAAAGAGTTTCAAACTATTTTGAAATGGGCCGACGAAATTCGCAAAGGCAAGCTTGCTGTGCGCGCGAATGCAGATACGGCTGAAGACGCGTCGAAGGCGCGTGAATATGGCGCAGAAGGCATTGGTTTGTGCCGCACTGAGCACATGTTCTTGGCGCCTGACCGTTTGCCGGTTGTTCGTCGAATGATTTTGGCGAACACGCCTGCTGAAGAAACTGCGGCGCTTGAAGAGTTGCGTGCGGTGCAAAAAGAAGACTTTGCTTCGTTGTTGCGAGCGATGTCGGGTTTGCCTGTAACCGTTCGACTGTTAGACCCACCGTTGCACGAGTTTTTGCCGAATGTCGACGAACTCGAAATTAAGGACGCGACGAGTGGTCTCGATGAGCAAGAACGCAAGTTGTTGCGCGCGGCGCACGATTGGGCAGAGGTTAATCCGATGCTCGGTACTCGTGGTGTTCGACTCGGCGTGATTAAGCCGGGTCTTTATGCGATGCAGGTTCGCGCTTTGATGCAAGCTGCCGATCAGGTTGCCGACGAGGGTTATGAGCCGATTGTTGAAGTGATGATTCCGTTGACGGTGACTCGTGAAGAGTTGGCTCTCGCGCGATCGTGGGTTGAAGGTGTTCTTGTTGAGCATTCGGCGCGTCTGAAAGATAAAGGCGCTGGCCTTGGTAAGCGTGGTCTGCGTGGCAAGAAGATCACGCGGCCAAAAGTCACGATCGGCACGATGATTGAGACGCCTCGTGCGGCTCTTCGTGCTGACGAATTGGCTGATCATGCTGATTTCTTCAGCTTCGGCACCAACGACTTGACGCAAATGACGTTTGGTTTTTCGCGAGACGACGTCGAGAGCCGAATGATGCCTGCGTATCTTGAGGCTGGCTTGCTCAAGCGAAACCCGTTCGAGACGATTGACCAGACTGGTGTCGGCGAACTTGTTGAGATCGCCGCCAAGCGTGGTCGCAAGGCTAAGCGCAAGTTGAAGTTGGGTGTTTGCGGTGAGCATGGTGGCGACCCCGAGTCGATCGCTTTGTTTTATCGCGCCGGACTTGACTATGTGTCCTGCTCGCCGTATCGCATTCCGATTGCGCGTTTGGCCGCCGCCCAATCAATTATCGGCGGCCTCAAAACCGAAACCAAATAACTAGACATGTTTCACTTGCTCACTTTTGGGTGACCAAAAGCTGAATTGAAAATTGCAGTGAGTCTGGGGTGGTTGGTGGCGGGGTGGTGGGTGAATTAGTATTTAGGCATAGCCCGACTTGCCGATTGGTAAGCGATCATCGGGGGAAGTAAAACCGAAACAAAAGTTGCGGTTCATCACCCGAAAGGTCCAGCAAGTTACACATGTTAAATATGTTGTTCGCCGCAAGTACTGAAAAAGAAAATTTCGTTGATGTCGTAATCCCGGCGTGGGGTTGGCCAATGTTGCTGGTCGTTGTCGCTGGCGCATTGATGATCGACCTTCTGGTATTTCATCGCAAAGCCCACGTCATTGAAATTCGCGAAGCGGCCATTGAAAGTGCCGTATGGATCGGCCTCGGTCTTGCTTTCACCGGAGTAATCGCTTGGATGTTCGCAGGTCAGGGTGAGGCCACGTCATCTGCGATCGAATATCTCTCGGGCTATTTGATCGAAAAGAGTCTCTCAGTAGACAACGTGTTTGTATGGGCGATGATTTTTGCTCACTTCAAAGTGCCGCGCGAGTATCAACACCGCACACTATTTTGGGGAATTTTCGGCGCTCTTGTTTTGCGATTCGTGTTCATCATCGTCGGTGTTGCAGTGATCACGCGGTTTCAGTTCTTGTTGTTGGTATTTGGTATTTTCCTCGTTTACACGGGCGTGAAGATCTTCACCTCGGGCGACGACGAAGGTAATCCATCTGAAATGCGAACGATGAAACTTTTTAGAAGGTTTGTGCCATCGGTCGATCACTATGACGGCCAAAAGCTGTTCACCAAATTTAACGGCCATCGTGTGGCGACACCTCTATTGGCGGTGCTAGTTGTAATCGAAGTTTCAGACGTGATTTTCGCGGTTGATTCGGTGCCTGCAGTTTTGGCGGTCAGTCGCGAACAGTTCATTGTGTTTGCCTCAAACGCGTTTGCAATTCTTGGATTACGGGCGCTGTACTTCTTGCTCGCCGATATGCGAGAGCGATTCGTCTATATGCCCCACACAATTTCGCTACTACTGATCTATGTCGGTATCAAGATGTCGATCGCTATCTGGTATCACATCCCAGTGCCAATTTCGTTGGGCATAATAATCACGGTTCTGACCGTGGGCATCGTGGCATCAATAATGAAAGACCGAAGCAAAAAGGCTTAAATAACACCGATGAACTAGCCTTCGCTCGTGGCGATTGCGGATACAGACATTGAGCGACTTAGAGAGTCGGTTTCGATAGTCGACACAATTCAGGGCTACGTGCAATTGCGTCGCGTCGGGCGAAACTGGGTTGGGCTTTGCCCGTTTCATGCCGAGAAATCAGGTTCATTCAATGTTCGCGAAGAAACTCGCCGCTACAAGTGTTTTGGTTGTGGTGCATCGGGGGATGTTTTCAAATTCATTCAAGAAATTGAGCACCTCGACTTTGTCGGCGCGATCGAGCACATCGCGGGCAAGGCGGGCTATCAACTGACATATACATCGGGCGGTCAGAGCAAAGATAGGCAACGCTCGAAAAAACTTACGGAAATCATGTCGCAGGCCGTCGAGTGGTATCACAAGCGACTTTTAACCGCACCCGATGCACGCGTCGCCCGCGATTACCTTCGCGAGCGCGGATTGTCGGGCGATGTTGCCAGAGAGTTCAAACTTGGTTGGGCGCCAGATGATTGGGATGCATTGTCGCGCGACCTCGGTGTATCGATCGACTTGCTGCGTGAGACAGGTTTGGGTTTCGTCAACAAACGCGGCAAAGCACAAGACTCGTTTAGGGCTCGCGTGATGTTTCCGATTTTTCGCGATTCGGGCGAGCCTGTTGCTTTTGGCGGACGAGTTTTGCCCGGCAGTAAAGATCCCGCAAAGTACAAGAATTCTCCCGAGACGGCGATTTATGCGAAGAGCAAAACGCTTTATGGTTTGAATTGGGCGAAAGCCGAAATCGTTGCCGCCGACGAAGTGATCGTCTGCGAGGGTTACACCGACGTGATCGGTTTTCATCGCAGTGGTGTGCGACGCGCCGTAGCAACTTGCGGTACTGCGCTGACCGAAGACCATGTTCGGCTCTTGAAACGATTTGCGAAAAAAGTCGTCTTGGCCTTCGATGCCGATAGTGCGGGACAAGGTGCGGCAGCGCGTTTCTATGAGTGGGAGCAGCGCTACAAAGTTGAAGTCGGCGTGGCGCACTTTCCGCAAGGAAAAGACCCGGGTGACTTGGCGAATTCAGACCCAGGAGCCTTGGCAAAAGCCGTCGCGAGCGCTCAACCGTTCTTAGGTTTTCGTTTGCAACGAGTTCTTGATGCAGGTTCTGTCGCATCACCCGAGGCGCGATCACGCACTGCTGAGCAGGCGATGTCGGTAATCAACGAACACCCCGATACGAACGTGCGAAAAATTTATGCCGGACAAGTTGCGACGCATGTGGGCATACCAGTGGTCGATCTGGTGAAACTTGCCGAACGGCGCACGCGAAACCCCTCGGTGACAATCTCGACGACGCCCACAAATCGACTCAGTGAATCGGCCGAGTTTGTCGTGCTCGCATTGATGTTTTCTCATTGGGACGAAATTGCCGACTGGTTGTCTGAAGCGCTCTTTTTGGATGACGTGAATCGACGCGCCTACATCGCCGCGGGTTCGGCGCTCGGCGATGTCGCAAAGGCACTGGAGCTTGCTGACCCCGATGCCCGCGAAGTTTTAGAGCGCGCAGCGGTTGCAGATGTTGAGTCGCAACCAGTCCGAGAAGCATGGAATTTGCTTGCCGCTGCAGTTCGCCGAGAGTTGGCGCATCGAGTGACGGTCAGCGACCCTGAGCAAATTCAGGTAGATCGCGCGGCACGAATTTTGCTTGAGCAACTAGACGTGCAAAATATGGCAGAATCAGCAGCAGAGCAATTGCTCACTTGGTTGAACATTCGGGTTGGGGAGCATGAGTGACAACATCGACGGCTAAAGACTCAATCGGGTCTGACTCGGTTCGCTTGTATTTGAGCGAAATTGGCCAAGTGCCATTGCTTACCGCTGACGAAGAAAAAGATTTGGGAAAGAAAATCAAAGCGGGACTTGTCGCGCAAGAAAAATTGAATTCGTCCGACGGCGAATTGAGTTTTGCCGAGCGTCGCAAATTGCAACGCACCGCAAAAGATGGCGAGAAGGCCAAAGACCACATGGTGCGAGCGAATCTTCGACT
>RFMT01000322.1 GCA_009927565.1 Acidimicrobiia bacterium | reverse complement strand
AGGTCTTTTGAGATCGTCGTAATTTCAAGTGGTGCTTGAAATTCTGTATACAGACCTTGCCAAATTTGGTCGAGCCGATACTTCGGTGCATCGCCGAGAATCGATGCGATCTCTTCACGGCTGGCGTCGTATCGCGACTTAACTAACTGTGTCTGAGCGCTCACTTTATTTGAGATGCTTTTGGGCAAGCGCCTCGTAGTCGACCATGCGGGCACGAAGAACGTCAAGGCTTGCAGTCCAAAAAGCTTCGTCGCTGACGTCGATGTTGAATGCTCGGCCCAGTTCTTCGGCTGTGTCCATGCCTGCGCGAGAGAGAACAGTGTCGTAACCGCTGCGGAATCGCTCTGGGTCGCGACTGTATTGGGCATAGAGACCAAGACCGAACAACAAACCATATGTATATGGCCAGTTGTAGAAATGGCTGCCGTAATAGTGCGGCTTAAGCACCCACATGTGTGGGTGCGCCGTTGACTGATCGATGCCGTTGCCATATGCCGAAGCTTGGGCGCTGAGCATCATTTCGTTGAGTTCGCTGACGCCGAGCGTGCGGCGTTGGCGACGAGCAAACACTTCGGTCTCGAACAAGAAACGGCTATGAATGTCGACAACGACTTGATTGGCGCCACCGAGATCAGTGTCGAGCAAAGCAAGACGCTCGTCGCCCGAAAGGCGCGATAGACCTTCTTCAACCACGAGAGTTTCACAGAAGATGCTCGCTGTTTCGGCGAGCGCCATCGGCAATCGCTTTTGTAATGGTGTGCGGTGTGCGAGTTGAGTGTTGTGATATGCGTGCCCGAGTTCGTGGGCCGTTGTTTGGGCTGAGTCAACGCTGCCGGCCCAGTTGAGTAAAACGAGCGACCTGTCATCGACAAACGACATGCAAAATGCGCCGCCGACTTTGCCCTCACGTGGCTCGGCGTCTATCCATTTTTCGGCGAGCGAGCGATCGACGAGCCCGGCTAAGTTGTCGCTGTATGCGGCAAACGCCCCACGCACAAGTTGAACGCCTTGATCCCACGAGATTTGACTTGGGGCAACGTTGAGCGGCGCGAAGAGATTCCACCAGGACAAACCGTTTTTGTCTCCATGTAGTTTGGCGCGAACGTTCATCCAGCGTCGGAAGTCAGGTAATGATGCTGAGACTGCGCTTTGCATCGCGTCAAATGTTTTGCGACTAACGCTGTTTGCGTATAACGACGCGTCGAGTGGCGATGCCCAATGTCGGCGGCGATTGATCGCGTTTGCTTCGCCTTTGATTGAGTTCATTGCGGCAGCACACGGGGTGGCAACTGTTGGCCATGCACGCATTTCGGCGTCATAGGCGGCTTTGCGCACGCGTAAATCAGAATGCATTGACATGCCACGTACAGCCGTAATTGGCAAAGTCTTTTTGCCATCTGGTAGATCGACTTCGACAGACAACTGCGATGTGATGTCACCCTGAAGGCGAGACCACGCCGACGAGCCTGTTGTCGAAAGTTCGGCATAGAAACCTTCTTCAACTTCGCTCATCTGATGTTCGGCTCGTGCCTGCAATCTTTGAAGAGGCCCGAGGTGTTCGCGTGCGACTTCGCTCACTTTGGCAAGGTCATCGGCGCCAAGTGTGGCGACCCAGTCGGCAAGGCGAGCGAGAAGTGGCGAAAGGCGTGAGTCGATGACTTCGAGTTCGCTGAGTAGACCTTGTGCGGTTTCTTCACGGGTGTTTGTGCTGACTGTCGCATAGACATAAGAGCCAAGAATTTCGGATTCTTTGATCGTCTCGTTCATCGAATTGATTATTTGGTTGGCGATTTCGCCTTCTTGTTGTGACGGTTTGTGGGGTGAGCCGGCACGAATGTTGTGTTCTTCGAATTGGGCCTCGAGTCGGGCGACATTGGCGCCGGTTCGCTCCATGGCGTCGGTGAATGAGCGCGCTGCAAAAGACTCGTGAACATCGGCAACCGACCAACGCGGTAAAAGTGTGTCTGTCATTGGGTTCAGTGTATGCGTTGCAGTATCTGTCAGGTTTGTTTCGCGGTCGAAGCGATCTCGCCAACAAAGGCCTGTTCTTGATGGTCGACAATGAAGCCGAGTTTTACGTAGGTTGCGATTGCGGCGGCGTTGTCTTTGTCGACAAATAGCATGCCAGTTGTCGCGCCTGCATTTGCTAGATAGTTGAGACCAGCGACAGTAAGTGATCGACCCAGACCTTGGCCATGAAATTGTGGGTCGACAGCGATGACATAGATCTCGCCGATTTTTGGGTCTTGATCGCGGTCGATTTTTGTCCAACAGAATGCGGCGAGGGTTGGCTTGCTGATGTCGCTCAAAAAATAAAGCAAGAAGCCACTCTGATCGAACCATTTTTCGGATTGCCGCGATTGCAACAGTTGTTTTGTCCAATTGCCTTGCTCGGGGTGGGTGCTGAACGCACGGTTATTGACTTTAAGCCACGCATCTTCGTCGACGCCAACACGAAAACTTTGTGTCTTGACTTGCTTAGTTGCAGCAATCACCTGTTCAGAGAGCGGAAGTTGTACTCGCATTTGCAACAATGTGCGACCGCTGTGAAAGTCGATTTGTTTCGCCAGGTCGATGTGTTCTGGTGTTGCGCCACAGACCCACCAATGCACATGACCACCACCTTCGTCGGAAATAATTTTTGTGGCTTCTACCAATAATGCGTTGCCGAGTATTCGCGTTTTATCTCGATGTTGAGGATCGACAACCAAATCGATAGCCCACGAATCGTTGCCGCGAGAAATTTGACAATATGCAATTGGCTGACCA
>RFMT01000357.1 GCA_009927565.1 Acidimicrobiia bacterium | reverse complement strand
TTGATCGACATCCTCAATAAGTCAAAGGCAAAGGCCGGAGGCTGATCTTTAGTGGCCGTATCGGTCGCCGCAAAACTTAGGAGCAAGACAAAAGCGCCAAAGTATCTGCTCGCCATTCCGGCGATCATTTGGTATCTGGTCTTTTTTGCGGCGCCGATCGCGTTCATCGTTCTTTATTCATTTGGCACCAAAGACACGACGAAGTTATTGCCAGTTGACTTGAGCAGCCTTTCGGCGAATAGTTATTCGTCTGTCTTTGACGAGACATTCTTCAAAGTCTTCAGGGCAACATTGCGAATCAGCATTGTTGCAACGATCATGTGCGTTGCAATCGGTTTGCCAGTTGCCTATTTTGCCGCATTCAAAGTTGCCGAAAAATGGAAAGCAATAATTCTGGCGGCAGTTGTCGTGCCAAGTTTTACCAGTTTTTTGATTCGCACGGTGGCGTGGCGAATTCCGCTAGCGCCAAACGGGACGCTCTCAAAATGGCTCGTTGACATGGGGTACATCGGTAGCAATGGCATTCAAATTCTTGAGACTGCCACTGCTGTGCAGATTGCGATCGTTTACAACTATTTGGGTTTTATGATTTTGCCGTTGTTCGTGGCACTTGATCGCATTGATGTGCGTATGCGCGAAGCAAGCAAAGATCTGGGTGCAGGACGAATCGCAACATTTTTTGGTGTGACTATGCCACTCGCCGGACCAGGAATTATTGCTGGCGTGTTGCTTACCTTTATTCCGATGTGTGGTGACTACGTCACGGCCACAGTTCTTGGTGGCGCAAAGGGCAACATGATTGGGGCAATGATTGCTTCGCAATTTAGTGGAGCGCAAAACTGGCCACTCGGTTCAGCGATGGCGATCCTGATGATCGGAGCAGTTCTGTTGACTTTGATCGTCGGAGCGGCGATCTTTTGGGTTTTGCCACGACTTTTGCGGCTGGCTTCGCCAGTTATGCAGCAAGTGCGTCGCAAGATTCATGAACGCGCAGCCAGTCAGGTGCGAAGTGAAAAAATACAGACTCGCGTTAAGCGTCAAGTTTTGAGCAAGGTGCTGGCTATTTGGACTGTGCTCGTTTTGATATTTATGTTCGTGCCGATCTTGCTGGTTATTTTGCATTCATTTAATGCGGGTAGTTCGTTCACAATATGGTCGGGAAGCACGAGTCTGAAGTGGTGGGGCGAATTGTTTGATGGCGCAGAGTCGCTCGCCGTTCTGATTCGATTTGCTGTTTTGATTGCAGTTGGACTCATTGCAAAAAAATATTTTCAAAAGAAAACCTACGTTGCAAGTTCAGTGAAAACTTGGGTCGTAACCGGCGCATTTGTTTTGGCTTTGGTCATTAATGGTGTGATCACCAACTGGTTTCGAACGATTTTTGACTTTGCCGGCATCGGTGATGCAATTCGAAACTCGTTCATTGCGGCATTTGGAGCGACAATTATTGCCGTCATCATTGGCGGCATGTCAGGTGTTGCTTTGGCGCGCCGGCCGGGCGGCTGGACGAAGGCTTTTATGGCAACGGTGTTTTTGATTCTGGTCACCCCAGAAATCATGGATGCAATTGCGCTCGTGACTTGGTTTCCGCGAATCAAAGATGTGCCTTTGGTCGGCACGATTTTTTCGTCTGGTTGGGGCCCATTTAACGGGGGCATCAACAAACTTTGGGTCGGTCAATCGCTTTACGCAAGCGCGGTAGTCACGCTAATTGTGCGAGCGCGTCTTGCAGGTCTAGATGAATCGCTCGAAGAAGCAGCAGGCGATCTCGGAGCTCCACCGGGGCGAGCATTCCGTCAAATCACTTTGCCGTTAATTGCGTCGGCAATGGTGGCGGGCGGTTTGCTGTCGTTCGCTTTATGTCTCGATAACGCCGTGATCTCGACGTTGTTGAGTGAAGCCGGCTCGACAACGTTTCCGGTTGCATTGCTAGGTGCGACGCGAAGCACAATCAAGCCCTTCTGGGGTGTTGGGGCAGTGTTGCTGTTTATGGTGACGCTTGGGGCGTTGTGGTTTCTTGCGGTTCTGTTGCGACGCGGCGGTGACTCGGCGAGCAAAATTGCAGCAACGTTTACAGGTTCTTGAACTATGAGTAGGAAGTGTGAGCGACCGTCATGTCGCGAACGGGGTGAAGTCGCATATGTAATTGACACGGCCAATTTGCTGGTCAACATTGACGCACCGATACCGAGAGATTCATCACGGGTCAATATTTTGTGTCGTCGACACGCTGACTCGTTGGTTGTGCCCCGTGACTGGCAGATCATTGACAATCGAACCAAAAAGCAGCGGTTGTTCAGCGCCCCTGCAAGTGATTCTGCTCGGGCCAAAACTCGAGCGTCTACGGCAAAAAAAGAGAAGCGCGAAAAAAGTACGGCCGGTGCGGTAATTCAAGATCTTTTTGAGTTTGCAACACGTGTGGTCGCGGCCCCTGCCCGCGAGCCTGAACCAGTTCTTGAAACTACTTCAGCGCGCCTTGACGAAGTTTCAGAAGTTTCGGTCGGCGAAATTGAGGTCGATACCGAAATTGAAACTATTGATCCGCAAGAAACTCAAGCCATGCCGTGGACGCCGCAGTTTGATCGAACAGGTGACCTAGATGGCCGATTGCGGGCACGAGGCCGATTGTTGTCTCGAGCCTTTGGCGCTTTTGATGCCTCTGATCAAGACCATGGATACGACCATGATCACGATCAGCAACACCCCGAGTATTAACACTTAAATGGATTTAATTGCCTCGGTTGAGGTGCCAGTTTCTGTCGAGAAATTGTTTGCTTATGTCGCCGACTTGGCGAATTATTCTTCGTGGCTTGAATTCGTGTACAAAGTCGAGGTGGTCGGCGACAGCAGTGAAACTGATGCAACTTGGCTTGTTGAATTGCGGGCAAAACTTGGTGTTCTTGCGAGGTCGAAGCGATTGCGAATGACTCGAACTTTATGTGAACCCACAAGACTTGTTGTATTTGAGCGTCGCGAGCAGGATTCGCGACGACATTCAGATTGGGTTTTGCGCGTGACTGTCAGCCCGACTGCAACCGGGTCGAGACTCGAAACAAACTTGTACTACTCGGGCAATTTGTTTACTGGCGGCATTTTAGAACGAGCTTTAAACGAGCAAATAGCAACTGGTCGCGAAAAACTCATCCAACAATTGAGCGCGAAGTAATCGCCACTGGCTGACCCGCGGCAAGTTGACCGCAGGCGGCGTCGATGTCGGTGCCGCGGTTGCGTCGGACAGTCGCGTTTACACCAAGGTCAATTAATTGATCTGCAAATTCGCGAACTTCATCTGGCGCGCTGCCTTTGGTCAAGTAACCAGGTGTCGGATTGAGTGGAATCAAGTTGACGTGTGCACTCGGTTTTAAACTTTTGCAAAGTTTAGCCAATTCGCGGGCGTCTCGTGGTGTGTCATTAACGCCTTTGATTAGGGCCCATTCAAAAGTGACCCGACGATTTTTCTTTTGCAGATAATTTCGGCACGCTTGCATCAGATCTTCGATCGGGTATCGCTTGTTGATCGGTACGAGTGAGTTGCGCAAGTCATTGCGCGCAGCGTGAAGAGAAACCGCCAAGTTCACCGGCAATGGTCGATCAGCGAGGGTATTGATGCCTGGAATAATGCCGACAGTCGAAATTGTTAAGTGTCTTGCCGAGATGCCGATTGCTTCATGAATTCGCGTGACTGCTTGCCATACTGCTTCTTCATTCGCCAATGGTTCACCCATGCCCATGAACACCACATTTGCGAGGCGCTGATTGCGCGCAGCACTGGTTCGTGCGGCGTGCACGACCTGTTCGACGATCTCGCCCGCAGTTAGTTGACGATTGAAGCCGGCCTGACCAGTTGCACAAAAGCCACAGGCCATGGCGCAACCTGCTTGTGTGCTGACGCATACAGTTGCACGATCTTGGTAGTGCATCAATACCGACTCGATTTTGTATCCACCGTTTTTTAGTTGCCAAAGAAACTTGGTCGTGCCTCCACGATCGCTATCACGTGCAGTTACGAGTTCAAGACTGCTCGGCAGTGCAGCATCGAGTTTGGATCGC
>RFMT01000401.1 GCA_009927565.1 Acidimicrobiia bacterium | reverse complement strand
CGCGATTGAATATGCTCCTTCGGCGAGTTTCGTTGATGGGTAACTGTCGAATGCTTTGACGTGCTGAGCGAATTCTTCGACTAAGAACTTTTCGCAAGCATCAAGATCTTCGGCCTTTTCGGTATTCCAGTCGATGCCGTTGGCCCAAAACCAAGCGCCACAATAGTTTGGCGCAGCATCGATGACGGCGCAGTTGCCGCTCGCCTCGCCCATGCAGACATCAAGGAAGTCTTGCCAGGTGGTCAGTTCTTTCGAAATTTTCGAAGAGTCGTAGAAATATCCCACGGTTCCCCAGTTCTTGCATACAGAATAATCATTTGTCGGATCCCACGCTTGCGCCAAATAATTCGGATCGACATTGGCCATGTTCGGAATCAATGATTTGTCGAGTTTCTGAATCAAACCTTTTTCGATCATCTGAGGAATGTACGGACCAGTCGGCACAACGATGTCAAAACCGCTTGCACCGCCGCTAGTTGCAAGCTTCGTGATCAAGTCTTCGTTGCTGGCGTAGTAGTCGACTTTCATCGTCACATTAAGAGTTGACGCGGCAAGAGCACCCACCAACTCAGGGTCGTTGTAGTCGCCCCAGGTGTACATTGCCAATGTTCCACTTGACTGATTAACTACTCGGCTCCAGTCACCCGAAGCCAAAGTCTCGCCACTTGCCTCGCCACCTTCTGCTGAGTCGCCATCTGAAGAACCGCAAGCCGCAGCGACTAAAGCAAAACCTGCGAGCGCCGTGCCGCCTTGCAAGAACGCACGTCGCGAAAGTTTCTCACGAAAACCTTCGGGCGCCAACATCTTCAATTGCTTTTTTTCGTTACTCATTGCTTTCCCCATTTTCTGTGTGTTATTTGAATAATAGTCACGTCCTTAAGCGTGAGCAGTGCCTGCCAGCACTAAATCAACCTGTCGCGCAGAGAAAAGATAAACGTCGTCAGCCGACCACGTGCACCAGACTGAATCTCCAACCGCAAATCGAGACGGGTCTGTGCGGCTCACCTGAACCAACAAGTCTCGAGACCCAGCGGTAACGACATATTGCAGCACATCGCCGAAATGAGAAACACCCGCAACTTTGGCACTCACAAAATTGGCTTCAGAACTCGGTTTTGTCGCCGAGAGGTTGATCGTCTCGGGTCGCACCGCGGCGAGCGCATCTTGACCAGCGGGCACAGATTCTTCTGGCCGGGTCGCAATAAAAACTGTGCCATCTTGGGCTTTCGCGCCATTAGAAGTTGCGACGCCTCGCCAAAAATTGTTTCGACCAACGAAGCCAGCAACAAACGCCGATGCGGGTCGCTCATAGACAGTTTCAGGGTCACCCAGTTGTTCGACATGACCGTTGAGCATAATCGCAATTCGGTCTGACATTGACATCGCTTCTTCTTGATCGTGCGTAACAAAGACAAAGGTGATGCCTAATCGACTCTGCAAAAGTTTCAATTCAATCTGCATCTCTTCTCGCAATTTTCGGTCAAGCGCGCCAAGAGGTTCGTCAAGCAACAAAATACTCGGACGATTGATTAAGGCACGAGCCACCGCAACACGCTGTTGCTGCCCACCAGATAACTGCCGTGGCTTCCGATTAGCCATCTTTGACATCTGCACCATGTCAAGGGCCTCAATTACTTTGCTGCCAATCTCACTTTTTGAAACACCTTTTTGTCGCAGACCGTATGCAACGTTTTCGGCAACACTCATGTGCGGAAACAATGCATAGTGCTGAAACACCGTATTCACATCTCGCTTGTACGGTGGCACACCTTGCACATACTCACCACTTATGCGCACAAATCCTTCATCAGGTTGCTCGAACCCGGCCAGCATTCGCAAAGTAGTTGTTTTGCCACAGCCACTCGGGCCAAGCAGCGAAAGAAATTCGCCCGACTTAATTTCAAGACTTAAAGAATCAACTGCAACGACATCGCCATAACGCTTGGTGACGTTGACTAACTCAACCGAACCGCGTTCACTTGCCACTAACGAAGCCCACTTACTTCGCTCACTTGCATTGAACCCCCACGCACAATCAACTTGAAATCAAGCATTGCATATTTCTACTAGATTTGAGCACATGACGACCCCAGCAATCAAAACACTGGGTGTACCCAAAGAGACCAAAACTTCAGAGGGACGAGTCGCCCTTACTCCCGATGGCGTCCGCGAACTCGAGCGATTAGGGGTCGAAGTGTTCGTCGAAACCTCGGCTGGTCTTGGCGCTTCAATCGATGACCATCAGTACGAGGCGGCTGGCGCGACCATCGTTCCGACGGCTGCCGATGCGTGGTCGCAACAAATGGTCGTCAAAGTCAAAGAACCCACCGCAAAAGAATTCGATTACCTTCGATCCGATCTAACCCTCTTCACATATCTCCATCTCGCGGCGTACCCGAAAGTCGCCGAAGCACTGCTTAAAAACAAGACGACGTCGATCGCTTACGAAACTGTTCAAGAGGCAGATGGTTCGCTTCCATTGCTTGCGCCAATGAGCGAAATCGCCGGACGCATCGCCACCCAGGTTGGTGCGTTCTATTTGCAAAGCCCGAACGGTGGCCGAGGGGTTTTAATGGGTGGCGCTCCCGGTGTGCATCCGGCAAAGGTTCTGGTTATTGGTGCAGGAAATGTTGGTTGGAACTCAGCGTGGATCGCCGGCGGAATGGAAGCCGAAGTTGCTTTACTCGACAAAAATCTCGATCGCTTGCGTTTCATTGATCAACTCATTCGATCGCGAATTACAACTATCGCCTCGAACCGAGGTGCAATCGAGCGCTACATCGCACAAGCTGATCTAGTAATCGGCGCTGTACTTGTCGCAGGCGCACGCGCACCAATTGTTGTTACAGAAGACATGGTCAAGTCAATGAAACGGGGCTCGGTGATCGTCGATGTCGCTGTCGACCAAGGCGGCTGCATCGAAACAATCCACGAAACAACGCACAAAGAACCCGTTTACGAAAAGCATGGCGTGCTGCACTATGCCGTGGGCAATATGCCGGGCGCCGTACCTCACACCAGCACTTACGCACTGACCAACGCGACATTGCCCTATCTGATTGAGGTCGCCAAACTCGGCACAAAAAATGCCGCACAACAAGACGAACGTCTCAAACTCGGCGTCAATACGGTCAACGGCGAAATCACTAATCTCGCAGCAGCATCTGCGCTCAGCAAAACTGCTGTTGATTGCTTAAAGGTTCTGTAGAACTAGTCGCAACAACTATCGCGCCATCCACAACCAGAACACTTAAAGTGAGCATGCTCAGCATGCAAAGCCGAACCGCAATGTGGACATTCTGAAAATACTGCGTGACGTGTGCGACACGAGTCGGCTACTACTTTTTGTGCCTCTTGCACCTGCGCAAAACTTATTCTGCTATTAGTTTTTGAATTGTCCACGATTCAATTATTGCACTAGCGTGAGAGCGACTCGCGCATGACTGACACGACTGACTCTTCAACTCCGGTCAGCAGACGAAACCGCCGAGTCAAATCAGGCAGTGCTCGCGCCGCATTTCAGTCGCGCTCTTTTCGGAGAATTTGGTTTGGCTCGTTCGCCTCAAACATTGGCACCTGGATTCAAAACGTCGTTCTACCTGTCTATATATATGGTCGAACTGGCCGCGCCTCATTCGTCGCGGTTGTGATCTTTGCTCAACTCGGGCCAATTCTGTTGTTGTCAATTCCTGGTGGCGTCATTGCCGATCGAGTCAATCGGAAGAAATTTCTTGTATCAATGCAAATCCTCCAACTTTTGTGCTCACTTTTGCTCGCATACTTTGCCGCCAACGACGTCGCCATTTGGCTGATCTTTGCGGCTCAACTCGGTGTCGGCATTGGCAATGCGTTGCAAATACCCGGCTGGTCTTCAATGCTCACTACTCTCGTTCCTCCAAAAGATCTTCCTGGTGCTATCTCGCTTAATTCAACTGTGATCAACGGCGCACGAGTGATCGGCCCGATCATCGTCGCCGTACTCGCACAATGGAACGTCTCTTCGGCACAGTTTTTTTCAATCAATGCCGCCACTTATCTGTTCGTTATTTTTGCGTTAATTAGTGTGAAGATTCCAGAATTTGCTCGTGACACGACTGCCGGCTGGCGAAGATTCACGTTCGCGTTCAAAATCGCCCGCGAACGCATCGTCGTCTCGCGACTGGTCTTGACTCTCGCTTCTTTTTCGCTTCTATCTTTGCCATATGTCGGCCTGTTTCCTGCAGTGGCACAACTGAACTTCGGCATTAAGTCTCAAAGTTCGACATATAACTGGCTTTATGCAACTTGGGGACTTGGTGCTTGCCTCGGCGGTCTAAGTGTCTCGACGCTTTTTGTGGACGTCGACAATCGCAGACTGATCCGTGTCGGCTTCGCAAGTTTTAGCGTCAGCATGATGGCGTTTGCATTTGCTCCAAGTATCGGTCTTGCGTTCTTTTCTGTTTTCTTCCTCGGTGCTGCTTACTTTTTTACCACCACTTCAATGCAGACAGTCCTTGCTTCGGGTTTATCACCCGAAATTCGAGCACGTGTCATGGCACTTTGGTTCATGGCATTCGGCGGCACAGTGCCAATTGGCAATCTAATTTTTGGCCCACTTATCGACCGTTATGGTGCACAGTGGCTGTTGATTATGGGTTCGCTTTGGGCTGCAGTGTTGTGGTGGTGGTGCGACATCGAACGAATTGAACGCAACCGAAGTGAAGTAGAAACAGTTTTATAGACCTTCGCAAAGGCGAACGAGACCCGTCACTTTCGAACCCTTAACGAGCGCAGCATCATCACGACTCAGTTTTTTTAGTTGATCTCTCGCTTGGTCAAAACTCACCGCATCAACGCCGTAGAGATCTGTGTTCACTGCGACCAACTCGATGCCCAATTCAGTTGCGTATTCTCGAATTGAGCAATGCTCGCTCGCAGAATCAGCCAACTCGGCCATCAACCCACAAAAAGCAACTTTTCTTTTGGCGCTAAAACTCGCGAGCGTCTCAAGCGCCGCACGCATTGAGGCAGGGTTCGCGTTATAAGAATCATCAATCACGGTCGCACCCGACTGCAAACTTCTCATCTGCATTCTCGACTCAGAAATCTTCGACGCAGAAACCGCCGCCGCCGCCGAGCCCAAATCAATGCCGAGTGCACCAGCCACACACAATGCCGCCAAAGCATTGTGCGCCATGTGACGTCCCGCAACTTGCATCTTCAACTCGACTTGCCCCCATGGCGAAGCAACGCTGGCTTTCGCGCAACCTCGATCGTCAATAGTGCATTTCGTCATTCGAACATCTGCATTCTCAGAGGTGCCGAAACTGAACACAGTTGCATCGGTTGATTTGCGCATTTCCCAGACCCGTTCATCGTCGCGATTCAAAATTGCAATGCCGGCTTTCGGCAATGCGTCAATCAACTCGCGTTTCGCTTTAGCGACGCCGTCAATCGACCCAACTCTCTGGGTGTGCGCCTTAGCGACCGCCGTAACGACGCCAATTTGCGGATGAGCAACCGCGCACAACTTGGAAATCTCGCCGAACCCACGCATTCCCATTTCGAGCACAAGTGCTTGCGTCTCATCGGGGGCATTCAAGATCGTCGTCGGCAAACCAAAATCGTTGTTGAACGAACGCTCATTGGCATGCGTTTTAAAGGCAACATTTAATGCACTCGCAATCAAGTCTTTTGTTGAAGTTTTACCAACAGAGCCAGTGATACCTATAACTCGCAGTCCCAAATTATGATCAAGCCTTGCTCTTCCCCACGCGCCAAGCGCCAGCAACGCAGCAACTGTTTCGGTGACCCGAATCGCTGTGCGACCCTGTGGTTCGCGAGAAGTTAAATATGCACCAGCACCACGTCTGAGCGCATCGGCAATAAAATCGTGACCATCGCGTTGATCGACAATCGGCACGAAAAGTTGACCAGGCAAAATTGTTCGTGAATCAAACGAGACTCCGGACAAGTGGGCGTTTGAGCCGACTAATTCTCCGACAACCGCGCGTGCAACATCTGCTGCCATGAAGCGCATACGGCTTTTATCCTAACTGCGATCTTGCGATGCGACTGTTTAGCGCTGTGATGCGAGTACCGTAAAGACGAATGATTAGCGAAAATCGCAAGTCAAAAACACGCGTCGTCGTTTTATTTGGTGGCGAATCTGCCGAACACGACGTCAGTTGTGTTACTGCAGCCCATGTTCTGCGTGCGCTTGATCCACAAAAGTATGAAGTGTCGACCGTCGGCATCACTCGTGAAGGCAGGTGGGTTCAATCAGAGTTACCGCAATCGCAAAATGTCAAAGCACTCAGTGCATCAGGGTCTGAAACCAGCTCAAACTTGGTTTTCGAAAAGGCCTCAGCATCAGAATCACTAGTCGTTATTCCGTTGTTGCATGGCCCAATGGGCGAAGATGGCACCGTGCAAGGTTTGCTCGAACTCGCGCATGTTGCATATGTAGGTTCAGGAGTTTTGGCCAGCGCAGTTGCGATGGACAAGTCAGTCGCCAAACAAATCATGTCGGCGAACGGCATCGCACAGCAGAAATTCGTTACTGTCAGAGACACCGACGATGCAAATTCGGCAATTGATCGTGCCATCAAAGAACTTGGCTTACCGATGTTCGTTAAACCAGCCAACATGGGTTCATCAATCGGCGTGAGCAAAGTCAAAACTCGACACGAGGCCGAGAATGCGTTAGCCAAAGCATTTGAGTACGACGAGTGGGTTCTCGTCGAAGAAGCCGTTAACGGTCGCGAAATCGAGGTCGCTGTTCTCGGAAACGAGTTTCCTCGCGCTTCGATACCGGGAGAAATTATTCCGAGCCACGAGTTCTACGACTACGACGACAAATATGTGGGCGATGGCGCCCAGTTGCTGGTGCCGGCACCTCTGTCTTCTGCAGAGATTTCTGAAGTGCAACAACTTGCGATCAAGATCTTCCGAACACTTCGAAGCGACGGCATGGCTCGCGTTGATTTCTTTTATGAAGAGGGCAAACGTGGCTTTCTGTGCAATGAAATCAACACGATCCCCGGTTTTACGCCGATCTCGATGTATCCAAAACTATGGCAAGCCTCTGGTGTCAGTTACCCCGAGTTAATCGACGAACTAATTTCGCTCGCACTCGCCCGTCACGCCAAACGTCGCAACAAAACTTCGCGCTAACTGCGCTTCGCTCACGAACCTGCTGGCGGAATATTAATTTTCATCCCGGCATACAAAAATACGTTGATACTCGACCACTGGTTGGCTGCCAATAACGCCGGCATCGAAACGCAGAACTTCTTCATGATCACATACAAAGAATCACCCTGCGCAACTTCATAAGTGCCTGCGGGACGGTTGCCGCAACCAGGTTTACCGACTGGGCTCGCGGTTGTCGTTTGCTGCACGTTCGTCGAAACGACTTGTGCCGACGGCGGAATTCTCAATTTACGACCCGGATACGGAAACTGCGACGCCGCGACCAGTCCGTTCCACGCCAGAAGTTCGGTGACGGTGATACCAAACAATGTGGCGACTCTGATCGGCGAATCTCCGGCTTGAACTATGTATTCCTGTTCGACACCAATTGCCCCCGGCGGCAAAGTGGTTGTTGTATTCGGAAGAGTCGTCTGCACCGGAGGTATCGTCGCAAAGTCGGTTGGCCCAATCGGCACGACAGTAGTTGCAGTGCCCGAGACATCAACACCGCACGCACTGACTGCAAACGACGAGACGATTATTGCAATGCATGCGAATTGAAATTTGCGACTTAGCATCACGCTCTATCGTAAGCGATTTTTATTGCGATATCTGATCACACCCGAATCGGAAACATTTCAACTCAGTGGCTTTGCCGAAGCGACGATCGGTGACGGCAAATCGGTATGCCCCATCAAATATTTGTCAACACCCGCCGCCGCTGCCCGCCCTTCAGCAATTGCCCAGACGATCAGGCTCTGACCGCGACCCATGTCACCCGCGACAAAAACACCTCTAACACTTGACATATACGAGTCGTTACGCGCGATGTTGCCACGCTCATCGAACTCGAGGCCAAGGCTCTCAATCCAAGACGACTTTTCTGGGCCAACAAAACCAAGCGCCAATAAAACCAAATCGGCTTTCAATTCGCGCTGCGAACCTTCGATCGGCACAAAACTGCCGTTTTCAGATTTCACATCAGCAATTACCAGTGCGCGAACATTGCCGTTTTCATCGCCCACAAACTTTTCAGTTGAAACGGCAAACATTCGCTCGCCGCCTTCTTCATGAGCAGATGACGTTCTAAAAATAAAACTCCATTGAGGCCATGGGTTGTTTTCTGCACGCGAATTTGGCGGTTGCGGCATAATCTCGAGTTGCGTTATTGATGCAGCACCCTGACGTATTGCGGTGCCTAAACAGTCGGCGCCAGTGTCGCCA
>RFMT01000253.1 GCA_009927565.1 Acidimicrobiia bacterium | reverse complement strand
TTCAGACCCCACATTGCACTGGCGCGACGCCAATGTTGATGTGCACAAGGTTGTGGTCGGGCCGTTTGACAACAATGTTTTCGTCGTGCGGTGTCGACGCTCGGGCGATGCCGTATTAATTGACGCCGCCAATGAACACGAACAGTTGTTGCAATTGTGTCAACGCCTTGGCGTCAAGCGAGTGCTTGAAACTCACGGACATTGGGATCACATTCAGGCAGTGCCCGCGATGCGCGAGGCCGGCTACGAAGTCGCGGTTACTGCGCTTGATGCGCCGCGTTTACGCGACGTCGGTTACGACGTGTTTATCGACGATGCCGAGATTATTGAAGTTGGCGATTTACGCTTGCGCGCGATTCATAACCCTGGGCATACTGCGGGCTCAATTTCGTTTCATGTAGTTGATACACCGTTGTTGTTTACGGGTGACACGCTGTTTCCGGGTGGGCCGGGCAACACGCAACTCGAGGGTGGTGACTTTGCGACGATCATCGACTCGATCGACAACAAGTTGTTTACGTTTGCTGCTGAGACAATTGTCCTACCTGGTCATGGTCTTGACACGACGATTGGCGCCGAACGACCACAACTTGCTTCTTGGATTGAACGAGGTTGGTGAAATTAATTACCACTACGTACGTAGTGCAAATATAAAGGCCCGCAATTACACTTATTTGAGTGAGCGAACTGTTTCGCATTGACGATCTTCATGCCAAGCCTGCCGAGGCTGATTCTAAAATTCTGCGTGGTTTGTCGCTCACAGTTAACACGGGCGAAGTGCACGCAATTATGGGACCAAATGGTTCGGGCAAATCAACTCTGGCAACAACTTTGCTCGGTGCGCCCGAATACGAAGTCACGAGCGGTCGTATTTTTTACAAGGGCGAGGACATTTCGCTCTGGCCTACAGAAGTACGCGCGAAAGCCGGCATCTTTTTAGCGTTTCAGTATCCCCAAGAGATTGCTGGTGTTTCGGTAATTCAGTTTTTGCGACAGGCGCTTTCGGCACGCAAAGGCATTGATCTTTCGGTTCTTGAGTTGCGACTTTCGATTATTGATTGGATGAAACGACTGGGCATGGACTCATCGTTCGTGGACCGCTATCTCAATGAAGGTTTTTCAGGTGGCGAAAAAAAACGCAACGAGATTATGCAGATGGCGATTCTTGAACCCGAGTTGGCGATTCTCGACGAGACAGACTCGGGTCTCGACATCGATGCGCTGCGAATTGTCGCCCAGGGCATTCGTGAGGTGCGCCAAGACCGACCAGAGATTGGCATCGTTTTGATCACCCACTATCAGCGTTTGCTTGACGAGGTAAAGCCCGACTTTGTGCACATCTTGATCGACGGTCGCATCGTGAAGTCGGGTTCGATTGAACTCGCCGCCGAACTCGAGAAAAACGGTTACGACGCCTACCGAACAGGCGCATAACTGTGACTGGCGCGAACTCGGTGCTTGATGCGGCGGCGATTCGCCGAGAGTTTCCGATTTTAACGAGCGAGATTAATGGCAAGCCAGTTGTCTATTTAGATAGCGCGAACACTTCGCAAAAGCCGAATGTTGTAATCGATGCGATGACGACATTTATGCGCGAGTCATATGCACCGATTAATCGCAGTGCGTATACGTTGGCCGCAAGTGCGACCGAAAAATACGAGGGTGCGCGTGCGGCCGTGGCGAAATTTATAAACGCCAACAGCACGAATGAAATTGTCTTCACTAAAAACGCGACTGAAGCATTGAACTTGGTCGCCTATTCGTGGGGCCGCGCCAATTTGCAACGTGGCGACGTGGTTGTGCTGACACACATGGAGCATCACGCCAACATCGTGCCGTGGCAGATGTTGCAACAAGAGCGAGGCATCGAGTTGCGTTGGGTGCCGCTGACAAGCGACTTTCAACTTGACTTGAGTTCACTGCCGACTTTGCTCGCCGGAGCGAAAGTATTTTCGTTTACCGCGATGTCGAATGTTTTGGGCACGATTAATCCTGTTGAAAAACTTTGTGCTGCTGCACATGCTGCTGGTGCGCTCGCGATCGTTGATGCGTGTCAATCAGTGCCGCACTCGCCGACCGATGTTCGCGCGCTCGGTGCCGACTTTGCGATGTTTTCGAGTCACAAGATGTGTGGGCCATCGGGTGTTGGCGTGTTGTGGGGACGCGAGGCGTTGCTCGAGGCGATGCCGCCATTTTTGGGTGGTGGCAACATGATTTCTGAAGTGCGACTCGATGGTTTCAAGTGCGCAGAATTGCCGGCCAAGTTCGAGGCGGGCACGCCACCGATCACCGAGGTTGTCGGTCTTGGTGCGGCGATTGAATTTTTGAATGGTGTCGGCATGGCCAACATTCGCCAACATGAAATTGCGATGTCAAGTTATGCACTCGAGATGCTGACGAGCCGCTTTGGTGACGACATCACGATTCACGGGCCACGCAACCCCGAACTGCGTGGGGCAACATTTAGTTTTGCGTTCCGCGGCATTCATCCGCACGATTTGAGTCAGGTTCTCGATCAGTCGAATGTTTGCGTGCGCGCTGGTCACCACTGCGCCAAGCCGTTGATGAAAATTATTGGCGCTAACGCGACTGCTCGTGCGAGTTTTTATCTCTACAACACGACACAAGATGCTGATGCGCTGGCAGACGCCCTTGACTCGGCATCAGATATCTTTTAGACAAAGAGTTTGAGCGAGGACGCATGCCGGGCATCGAAGACCTATATCGAGAGATAATTCTTGATCACTATCGCACCCCGCGCAATCGTGGCGAGTTGCCACCGCCTGCTGTTTGCACCGAGGGTAATAATCCGCTATGTGGCGATGACATTCGGATTTATTTAGATGTTGCCGACGGCGTCGTACGTGATGTGAAGTTTTCTGGTCAGGGTTGCTCAATCAGCCAGAGTTCTACTTCGATGATGACGGTTGCAGTTAAAGGCAAAACGATTGAAGAGGTGCGCGCGTTCGTGCGTCGGTTCAAGCACATGATGACGCTTTCAGAAGACGGCGAACCTGTTGATCAGTCGATCAAACTCGGCGACATCGAAGCATTGCAAGGTGTCGTCAAGTTTCCGGTGCGCATCAAGTGCGCCACCCTCGGCTGGAATACTCTTCTCGAAGGCCTCGACGAAGCCACCAAGTAATCGCCTCGCCTAAGACTGGGCGGGGTGATTACAGTCATTGAGATGGCAAATGAGAAATTGGCGACAAAAACCGAGACGGCAACTAGCAAGCACCGCGAGATTGCAGAAAAAATAATCAGCAATCAGATTGGTGCCGCATCACCAGCAGTGTCGCCCGACGGCACACAGTTGCATATGTCGTAACTCGAGTCGATTACAAGGCGAACAAGTATCGATCACAAGTTTGGTTGGCGAGCACCGACGCCAAGCAGCCACCTCGCCCACTAACTGCCGGCGAAAAACGTGACGGCAACCCGAGTTGGTCGCCAGACGGAACATGGCTGGCGTTCACTTCGGGCCGCAGCGAAAAAAAAGGCGAAACAACTCTGCATGTCATGCCGATTGGTTCGAGCGGCGAAATTCGCACGATTGCAACAATGCCAGACGGCGTTGGCAGCGTGCGCTGGTCACCAAACGGCAAACTCATCGCCTTCACATCGCGAACGCAAGATGAGCGCTACACAAAAGACGACGAGTCGTGGATGTCACCGCGCAAAATCGAAACATTCTTCACCCGTTTGAACGGCGAAGATTTCGTTTTTGACCGTCCGCAACACATATATATAGTGCCGAGCGACGGCACTGCAGCACCGCGCAACATCACGCCGGGCACGCACGAACACTCTGGGCCGTCGTGGCTTGCAGACTCGTCGGGCGTTGTCACGAGCGGCGCGTTACACGAATCGTGGGATGACGATCTCGCCAACGATCTGCATCTCGTGAAACTCGATGGCGCGATCACAACTCTCACCGACCAACGTGGCGTCTACTATGCGCCAAGTGTTTCTCCAGATGGGACGCGGGTGGCGTTCGTGGGCTCTGATGATCCGTTGACATCGCCGCAAAACGATCATGTCGGCGTACTTGAGATCAAAACCAAAAAAGCGTGAGTGGGTTTCGCGTGCACTCGATCGCACTTTCTCGCCGACGAGTGGCGCGATTGCACCGATCTGGCAAGATGACAAAACTGTGATCGCATATGCCGAAGATCGCGGAACCGCGCATGTTGTGCACGTTGACGCAACAGGCAAGTCTGCGCCGAAGTGGTTGACAACTGGTCGAAAAATTGTGAAAGCGTTTAATGCTGTGGCCGGCGGTGCGGGCGCCACGATTGCTTATGTCGCGAGCGAAGTGAATCAACTGACTGAATTGTTTGTGCTCACAAAATCTGGCGAACGCCGCCTAAGTGATTTGAGCGCGTCGCTCGTTGCTGAATCGG
>RFMT01000164.1 GCA_009927565.1 Acidimicrobiia bacterium | reverse complement strand
GATGTTGTCGCTCTTGACCCACCTCATGTTTCTGCATACGGGCTGACGGTTGAAGCGAACACCGTTTTGGCCACTCAACCAGATCGCCACCCAGATGACGATGATCAAGCAGATAAATATTTGCTTTGCGATGACGCACTGTCGGCATGCGGCTTGCAAAATTATGAAATTTCAAATTGGGCGACACCTGGTCATGAATGCAAGCACAATTCGCTCTATTGGCAACAAGGCAATTACGAAGGTTTCGGCAGCGCAGCCCATGCACACTTGAACGGCCGACGGTGGTGGAATGTTCGAACACCAGATCGATACATCGAGTTAGTCAATGCAGGTGAGTCACCAGAATCATCTAGTGAGACGCTTGACGCGCAAACGAGCAAGCGCGAAATGTTGCAGTTGTTGGTGCGCACTCGTGAAGGTGTGCCGCTTGGTTCGTTCAGCGATGCCGATCTAGACGAAATGAGCGAGTTGCTCGACCGTCAAGATGATCGAATTGTTTTGACTCGAGCAGGACGTTTGCTCGCCAACGAAGTCGCTTTGCGACTGATTGACACGGTTTAATTGTGGCGATCTAAATTTATTTAATTGCCTTAAGAAACGCGTCGAACTCTTTTTTGTCGATCGTCACGTTGTTGTGGTCGGCAGGGTAGGCACCTGTAAGCACATCACTGCGAAACTCTTTAAATGCCGCGACTGATTCTCGGTGCAAGCGGTGATATTCGGTCTTGAAGTCGCGGTAGACCTTTGAGTGTCGCGGCACATGACCCTCGTTGTCGCCGAGAATGTCGGTGGCGAAGAGATATTGCACATCGCAGTTGATGCCGGCGCCCATGCCGATAATCAACATTTTTGTGCGCTTTGAAATTTCGGTGGCGACTTCGGCTGGCACAACTTCCATTTCGACGCCAACAGCGCCAGCGTCTTCGTATTGCTTAGTGAGTTCGTAAACACGCAACGCCTCGGAACTTGTTTTGCCAACTGCTTTCATGCCGCCGAACCACGAGTTTCGATATGGCACGAGGCCAACGTGGCCGACTACGGGGATGTACTCGTCGGCGAGTGCTTTGATTGTTGGTATGCCGTATCCGCAATAAAGCGTGTCGGCGCCGACGCCCATCAAGCGATATGCGTTTCGCATAACTTCGGTATGCCCCGAATATGTATTGACAGCCAAACCAATCGTAAGAAAAGTATTTGGTGCCGCTTTGCGAATGCCGACATAGTCGCTTGATTGACCGTCGTGAAGTTCGGCGGCGACGAGCATGTCGA
>RFMT01000140.1 GCA_009927565.1 Acidimicrobiia bacterium | reverse complement strand
AACGTGGCGAAATTAGGCGGTTGAGGCGTCGGGTGCGGGGGTGGATATTTGCATTGTCAAGCGGACGCCGAAAATCGCGACGAATAAACCAACAAGTGCGAGCACACCAAGGCGCTCATCAAACAAAATCGCACCTTCGATCGTGCTCAATGCGGGCGTAATAAAAAACAGACTGCTGACTTTGGCAGCCGTGTGACGTGCGAGCAAAGTCATCATCAGCAAAACTGCACCGAGCGAAAGTACAACAACTGCCCACAACATTGAAAACACAGTGTTGCTAGTTACTTCAAATCGCCAACTCTCGCTGAACCCTGATGCAATCGCAAGAACAACCCCTGACGCTAAATATTGTGTAGCGGTACCCCGCAACAAGGGCATTTCTTTGCCGAATGCGCGTTGCACAAGCGTGCCGACTGTTAATCCAAATATAGAAACCGTCATTGCGATCAACGCTGCTGCCGTAACACCGCCATCTACTACTTCAAGTTTTTCGACAACTACTGCGCACACGCCAATGAGTCCGAGAAAAACACCGACGACTTGTTTGCGACTAAGTTGCTCGCGCAAAAACACTCGTGCCGCAACAGAAGTTGCGACAGGATGAAGACCGGCGATCAATGCGCTGAGCCCCGAAGGTAACCCGAGGTCAATAGCCACGAATACACCACCCAAATAGATGGCGTGCATGAATATGCCGACAATTGTCGCCAATGACCAGTCGCTTCGGGCCATTCGTGGCGCACGTAACCCAGTTGCAATTAACCAAAGTAAACCTGCGGCGATAAACATTCGCACACATAGAAATGTGAGCGGCCCAGCATCGGTTGTCGCATATCGAGCAACTACAAAACCTGTGCTCCAGAGTGCAACGAAAATCGCCGGCACGAGATTGGCTAAACGCTCTTGTTGCAGGTCGGTCAAGTGTTAAATCTTAGTGATGTTTGCCGAGTGCCTAGATTCCACATTTTGACATGTGCGCCGTGGTATTTTCGGTATCTCAATCGCAATCACAGCGATGCGACCCCAAAAATCAACCCCAAGAAAGTGAAAAAAATGAATACTGTGCTTTTAATCGGACGAATCTTGTTCGCACTCATGTTTGTCAGCGGTGGCATCAACCACTTGACAAAAGCAGAAGCAATGACTGG
>RFMT01000358.1 GCA_009927565.1 Acidimicrobiia bacterium | reverse complement strand
TTGAAATGCCGTTGCCTGTAGTTCGTCGACTCCGCGACCTCGGCCGCGATGAAACCGACTGGCTCGCCGGCCGCAGCTAACTTGCGACGTCTATCGCTTTACGGGGTGGATTTTTAATTTCGTCACTTGTGCGATCGCATCAAAATCAGAGTCATGGTGAATTATTTTCGTGTGTGTTCGAATCGCGATTGCAGCAATAAGGCAGTCGATTTGGGCTCTGATGGTTACACCTAACTTGCGACACGCACGATAAATCGCAGCGGCATTGTCGTAATCAACGGACTCAGTTTTAATAGTTGTTGCTCTTGCCAAGAGTTTTTCTAGTTGAGTCACATGTTGTTGATCGCGGGCGCCAGCGAGAATTTCCATGCGAATCACATCGCAAATTTGAGCATCATTGTTCAGCGTTCGCCGAACTTCGAAATTTGTGCCTGAGCCTGTTTGTCGTAGGTATTCAATCCACGCGGATGTATCAATTAGCGACATCAGGTTCGTGGGGTGCGCATTGCGGCGAGGTCGCCTTCCCAGCCTGTGCCTTCCATTGCTAATGCTTCTTCGAGTGTCATCGGCTCGATCGCTAAAGTTCGTAACGCCAAGTTGACTGCGTCTTTCATCGTGGTCAAATTGAAACGCTCCATCACGCGCCGGCACGCCTCTTCGTCAATGTCGATATTGGTTCTTGCCATACTCATAAGTTATACACCTTCTATACACATCAATTTTCAATCGCTAAATACGCTGTTTTCAAAGGATGTGTGGGCTCGGCGCAGATGTGGCAAGTGCCGACCAACTAAAAAGTGGGCGACACCCGAGGGTGCCGCCCACTGAATTTGGAAAAATTTAATTACTTAGCGAATTGCCAAGGCTTCTGTGAGTGCCAGCCGTAGTCAGAACCTTCAGTTGCTGCGACTGCAAACATTATTAGCGCACCGCCGGCCATCGAAATGTTCTTGAAGAATGCAATTGTCTCATTCTGCTTTGCTTGGGCGTCTGTTTGAGCCCAAAAGTCGTGCATTTTCAACGCCATGACAATCAACAGAATCGCCACGACGAGCGCGCCGAGATCGGCGTAAACGCCGAGGATGA
>RFMT01000373.1 GCA_009927565.1 Acidimicrobiia bacterium | reverse complement strand
CCGCCGTGAATTTGCATTGCTTCTCGTGTAACCCATTCGGCTGCTTTGCAAACATAGGCCTTGACCATGCTGGCCTCCATTGCGCCTTGACCTTTGCCCATGAGTTTGGCAACTGCATAACTGAATTGACGCGCACCTTGAATGATCACAGCCATACGACCGAGCTTGGCCTGAATAATTTGATATTCGGCAATATTTTTGCCAAATGATTTTCGATTTTGCGCATAATCACATGCGGCTTCGTATGCGGCTTGCATCACGCCAACAGCGCGTGCTGCGGTTTGCAGGCGTCCGTTTTCGAAACCTTCCATTTGGTAGTAAAAGCCTTTGCCGAGACCATCTGCTTCGCCAATTAAGTGGTCTGCTGGCACCCACCAATTTTCGATCGCAATTTCGTATGAGTGCATGCCGCGGTAACCGATCGTGTCGATCGGACGACCCTCCATTTTTCCGCCGCCAGGCTGCGTGAAAACAAAACCATGGGCCTCGCCGCGGGGCTTTGGCACGATCAGCACACTGAGTCCTCTGTGCGACTTAGAGCGATCTGGATCGGTGCGGGCGAGAAGCATCAACACATTGGCACGAGCGGCGAATGTGCACCAGGTTTTTACTCCGTTGATGATGTAGCCGTCTTTGCCGTCTTGTTGTGCTGCAACCGCCGTCGTTTTGATTGAGGCAACATCGCTGCCGTAGTCGGGTTCGGTGACGGCCACAGCCGCCATAACTTCTGCTGATGCAAGTTTTGGGAGCCATTCGTGTTTTTGTGCCTCGGTGCCGCCCTTGACGAGCGCGCGTGTGAGAATTTCGGGGCGAGTGATCAACGAGCCGCCGATGCCAAGTGAGGCACGCGAGAGTTCTTCTGTGGCGATGCAACTGGCCATGTATTCGCCGTCACCACCTTCACTGAAACCGCCATACTCACTTGGAATTGAGAGACCAAACGCACCGATTTCGGCGAGACCCGAAATTATTTCTTCGGGTACATCGAGGTTTTCGCGGTGAACATGTTCGGCATGTGGAGCGATTACTTTGCTGGCAAAACTTCGAAAAGTATCTTGCACCATTTCGTAATCGCTGTCTAAATGTCGCTGGCCTGGAGTAGTTGCTAGTGAAGACAAAAATTCTGGGGCACGATATTTTTGAACAAAGTCATGTGACTCAGAAAGTGTTGAAGGGTCGACTCCCCAAAGTTTTTCGCGACCAATGAGACGCGTAACTAAATCGTGCACCATGTCGGCGACAAAAGCGCACGTGAGTTTTGCCTCGAGTTCGCCTTTTGCGCCGTAGTCGAGCATCGAGCGTGCAGTTTCAACTGCTGCACCAGCATGAGCCAAGTCATATGCGAGAACTTGTTGTGAATCTGGTCCACCGCTCGTGGCAAGAGTGCGCACACCTTTGCCAACTATTGCATCGGCGAGTTCGATTGTCCGCGCAGCGGTAACGAGATCTGCGGCGCTCGTAGAACCTGACATAGCGCTAAACGCTACTTAGGTGCACCGAAATTGTCACTACCAAGCCGTAATATGGGCAGATGAACGGCGCCCCCAAGCGACGCAGATCTAGTGGCCTGCGCTCAACCTTTCGGTGGGCGAAATGGCCGATTTTTCTTTTGGTTTTCTGGTTGTTTGTTTTGCCGATCGTGCCAGGTTTCGGCGATGCGCTAGGCAAACTCGGTGAGGTTCAAACTTCGTGGCTTTTGATTGGTATCGCACTTGAGTTTGCGGCCCTGTTTTGCTATTCAAAGTTGACGCATGTTGCGCTTGGTCAGGATGCCGAAAAAATCAATGTCGTGACTTTGTTTCGCATTCAATTATCGACGCGGTCGCTCGGCAGTTTGGTGCCTGGTGGTTCGGCGGCAAGCAATGCCTTGGGTTTTCGACTGATGACTTTGGCAGGTGCGAACGGTCGGGATGCCGGTTTTGCCTTGGCGACTGCGGGTGTTGGTTCTGCCGTTGTATTGAATCTGATTTTGTGGGTGGCGTTGATTGTCTCGATTCCGGGTCGCGGTGTTAACGCGTTTTACGGCACTGCGGCGATCTTTGGCGTAATTGTGATGTTGCTGGCTGGTGGCATCGTGCTCGGGCTAATCGACCACGAAGGTCGTGCTGAACGCGTGACGCGATCTATTGCCAAGCGATTTCGTTTTGACCCAGATAAGGCGGGCGAAGTTGCGGTGCATCTCGGTGATCGATTGCGGGGTCTCGCCAACGAACCAGGGCTGTTGCGGAGAGTGACGATGTGGTCTCTGCTGAATTGGGGATTGGATATTGCGGCGCTGTTTGTTTTCATTCGCGCTTTCGACGGATCGGTCGATGTCGTTGGCTTGGTAATTTCGTTCTGTCTGGCAAATGTGTTTGCGTCAATACCGATTACTCCGGGTGGTCTTGGCATTGTTGAGGGCATCTATATTCCGTCACTTGTTGGCTTTGGCTTGTCGACGGCGACCGCAACGGTCAGCGTCTTGAGCTATCGCTTGGTTCAGTTTTGGTTGCCAATGATTGTTGGCGGGGTTTGTTATTTGTCGTTGCGTTTTGGAAAGTTTGCATTGCAGCAGGCGGGCGAGTTGAAGTCGCTGCAGCGATATGCAGTGGCTGGTAACAAGACTCGAACTAGTCGCTATGAGTGGGCCGAGCGAAATGCGACAACTGACCGAACGCGCGAAATACCTTTGCCGAAATATGATCCGCGATATGGTCTTGCTGATACTGATGAATTGCCAGTAACGCCGACTATTCGAGACTCGCGGAAAGAGTCGCGCAAAGATCGTCGCCCCGGCAATTAGCGTGTAGGTCGTGGCAATTCACGAGCGACCATTCGGTAGATACCTCGAAGATTTTGTGGTCGGCGATATTTATCGCCATTGGCCGGGCAAGACGATTACGGAGGCTGACGATCATTTGTTTTGCATGATCACGATGAATCATCATCCGTTGCATACGAATGATTGGTTTGCACAACAAAGTGTGCAAGGCCGCAATGTTGTTGTCGGCAATTTGGTTTATTCACTGGTGCTTGGCATGAGCGTGCCCGATGTAAGCGGTTCGGCGATCGCAAATCTTGAAATTGAAACGCTGCAACATAAGCACCCGACGTTTCATGGCGACACGATTCATGCCGAGACTCGTGTGCTTGATGTAAAACCTTCGTCTTCGAAGCCAGATCGCGGTGTTGTGACTGTCGAGACAAAAGGCTTCAACCAGGCTGGCGACGAGGTTTGTTATTTCAGGCGAAGAGTTTTGGTTTGGAAA
>RFMT01000049.1 GCA_009927565.1 Acidimicrobiia bacterium | reverse complement strand
TGGTGGTTTGACCAGGCGGTTGCAGCAAGTCTGATTTTGCTGGTTGGTTTCACTATTTTGTTGCTCGTGCGTTTGCGCGACCCTGAGAGGTTGCCCTGCGCGTGTTTTGGCGCCACTTCGCAGAGACCGATGAGTTGGCTCGATGTCTTACGCAATGTGATTTTGATCGCCGTGCTGATTGCGGCTTATTCAACTAAGTAGCCTGAGCGTCATGCGCGTTTGGATTGACCAAGACCTTTGTACAGGTGATGGGTTGTGTGAAGACCATTGTGCCGATGCATTTAAGTTGCTCGAAGACGGAATTGCTTATGTTGCCGAATTGGGTGTACCACTAAATGACCCAGGCGGTGCGGGGAGTCTTGCTCGTGTGGCACCGCGCGATCGTCAAAGTGTTTTGCGCGCTGCCGAGGTTTGCCCGGGCGAGTGCATTTTCATCGATGTCAGCGATGAGATGACGGCGACAAATATTTCGCAAGTGGCGTAGCGATACGCTGAAAATATGAAGTGGCGAATCGCAGCAAACGGCGCTGCGCTTGTTGTTGCGATCGCAAGTGTTGCCTATGTAAATGGTGACGCGAGTTTGGCGGTTGAGCCGCAGAAGTTTGTCGCCAACGACGCCAAGTCAGTGCTCGCATCAATAAAAGTCGAAAACGAATATAAAACTGGCTATAAACGCAGTCTGTTCGTTCATTGGTCTGACCTTGACGGCAATGGTTGCGATACCCGTGAAGAAGTTTTGAAGCGCGACAGTATTTCGCAACCCCAAGTCGACCCATATCGCTGTTATGTGGTTGCCGGTGACTGGTATTCGAGATATGACGGTAAAACTCTGAGCGACAGAAGCGACGTGGATATTGATCACGTCGTCGCGCTCAAAGAAGCCTGGGATTCAGGTGCATGGGCTTGGAGCATGTCGCAACGTCAGGCATTTGCTAATGACTTGACTGATCGTCGCACATTGATTGCCGTGGGTGATCGCGTGAATGTTTCGAAGAGCGATAAAGATCCATCTAATTGGATGCCGCCCTTGAAAAGTTATTGGTGCACATATTTGGGCGATTGGATTTCAGTGAAGGCTCGATGGGGCCTATCGATGGACCAAAGCGAGTTCGGTCGCATCAAGAACTTGCTGGCAAGTGACTGTTCGTCGTTGACGATTGCAAGTTGGAGTGCAGCGCCGTATTTAGTGAGTGCGCCAACAACTTCTGTAACAACCGCGACATCTACTAGTACGACGGCAGTTGCAAACACGACAGCTAGCACGACAGCTAGCACGACAGTTAGCACGACAGTTAGCACGACAGTTAGCACGACAGTTAGCACGACAGTCAACACGACTCTGCCAAGTGGCGTAAAAGATATTTATCCAGGTTCTTATTGCGCCCCCGTAGATGGTTTGGGTACGTATAAAGGAATGGTTTATATTTGCTCAAAAACAAACGCCGAAGGTTCGCCGTATGCAGGTGGGCGAGCCCGATGGCGCAAGGCGACCAACTAGGATTGTCGTATGTCTAAGAAAACAAAAAAGAAAAAAGCTCGTATGCGTCGTTCGAAAGCCAATCACGGTAAGCGCCCAAACATGGGTCGCGGCTAACTAAATTTTCAGTCGTCTTCGAAACCGGGCTCTAAGAATTGTTTGCCGGTTTCACAGTTTTGTTGCAGTGGGCACCAGCGACAGTGCGCGCCCGGGCTCAATTTCGGCTCGCGATCTTCACGGGTTAGTTCGTAAATTGCGTTAGCACCGTCGACGACGCGACGCACTGCAGCCTGAAGAACGCCTTCGCTAACTTCTTCGACGTCGGCGCGAGCCGACTCGAGTGAATAAGTCGCCAATCGCCGCGGAGGTTGACCAGATCGCAATGACTCGACGAGAGCGTAGAACCTCAAGTCTTCGCGATGATTCGAATAAATGCGACTGCTTTTGAGGTCGATGATGACTTTGCTGCCTGGGCCGCCAAGTGTGAGGTCGACGCGTGTTGACAAAAAGATTAAGCCACCAAAAAGCTCAACGCGAGCGGCGCTTTCGGTGACAGGTCTCCATGCGGCTTTGAGTGGCGGAAAACTCTCTTCAAACTTTGTGTAGAGATCGACGGCATAACTGCGAAGTTGGGCACGCTCGCCAGGTGAGAGTTGTGCGATGAATTCACTGGGGCCACGACTTTCTTCGTCTTCGAGTCGGGCGAGTGCTTCATCGACAAGCAGAGCAGGTTCGATTGGCCCACGCCAGTTGATCGAAAGTTCAACCGCTTTGTGCATGACCGTGCCACGCACATTCTGGATTGTCCATTCGAATGAATCGAGCGATGCCAAATAGTTTGCTTCGCAACCATGCACGGTGGTCAAACTATTTTTGCTGATAAACAGGGGACGATCTGGGGTTAGTTTTTTGGCAAGCGGTGCAAGCCCAGTTTCGATCTGCTCACGAATTGCATCGACAACAGTTAAGGGTAAAGGCACCCAGCCGACAGGTTTGCCGAGCACTTCGACAACATTTTGTTGCATCGGGTTGAGTTCATTTGTGGTCATGGGTTGACTTCTTACATTACATAATGGGTGTTTTTGCATAACCCTGCGATACCCATCTGTAATACTTCGCGCATGACCAGCACAAGTGACGTC
>RFMT01000215.1 GCA_009927565.1 Acidimicrobiia bacterium | reverse complement strand
TAAAACGCTCATTCGGAGACAACTTTAGTGACTGGGTCGCTGCCGAGGGTGCCGTTGGCCCAGCCGCCGACAATGGCGCTAAAGAGGCCTGCGGGGCCACCTGCATGCACGAGGAGTAAACCACCTGGACGAAACTTTGGCAGGGTTGCGTCTTTGAACGCCTCTCGCACACCTTCAGCCATTCCGTCTGCGCCACGAACGATCTCGTTGCCAGGTAGTTGTAGTCGATCGTTGATTTCTTGCAGCACGCGCTCGCGACTCCAGTTGGCTTGTGCAAAAACACGGGCATGTTCAGGGCCAAGTATCAACATTGCATCAAATGCAAATGGCAACTTGGGGTGATGCACCGTGCGCAAACACGCAGCCAAAGTTTGTGCGAGATGTTCTGGCTCGCGCGCAAGTTGATCGACGACACATCGCGGGCCTTCGCCAGCGAAAACCGTGACGGTATTTTGCGAAGCATCGAATCCACGCGAAACTGAAAGCGAACTGAATGGCGAACCGGCTTCGTCCTCGGCAAAGCAGAAACTTAACTTGCCAGGGTTGCCATGAGCGGCGCGATCCACTTCACCAGGTCGACCGCCCCCGACGTTGCGAATCGTGAGTTGCAAAGCGCGACCGATCGTTAGGTTGGCGCGATTACCTTGCCCCAAAACATTGACACCCGAGTTCATGCCGATTGCTCGCGTGCCTGGACCATTGCAAACAATCACAGGACCAACTGGCATCGTGGTCGCAAGAACACCGTGCATATTGAATTCATCGGTGCAGACTGCTTCGATCGCGGCAATTACCCACGGTAAATATTCGGGAAGGCAACCCGCCATCACCGCATTGATCGCAATTTTTTCGACAGTTAGTTCAACCAAATCTGGGGGAGCAATCGCGACAACTTCATGCGGTGCTCGTGAGGTGCCAGTAAGCATGCGCATCACACGGTCTGGAGTAGGTGGCACGACTGGTAAGCCATCAGTGAAACCGCGAGCGAAAAGTGCTTCGAATTCGTCTTCTGCGGCGGCGATGTCAATTCGTCGTGCGTGCAAGACTTCGCCGCCGAATCGCACTCGCAGTTTGTCGATGAGGTCGGGGTCGACGCTCATCGAACCACAACCTGGTCGAAATTCTGGAAGTTCACTGCCGAGATCAGTGATGCCAGTTAATTCGCGCCACTCTTTTCGCACCCAACCCGCGGTGCGTGCAGTCTCAACACCGTTTTGACGAAAGATCAGTGTCGGCACAGTTTCAATTTCGGCGTGCCAACTTGCCGCTAAATCTAGATCGTTAACAACAGCAACACCTTCAGGGAAATTCGGATCATCTTGCGTGTAGACCGTAAGTGAAGAAAGTTCGCGAGCCAGTCGTGCAATTACCGGCACGATCATCACGCAAGTTGCGCATTCGCGTTTGACAATTAAAGTCCAGCCATTGCGCAGCGGATTTTGCGAGGCTGTCATCAACTAATTTGCCAAGAAATCGCAGATCAGTTCGTTAACAACTTTGGGTTGTTCAAGCTGCAAGAAGTGTCCGCTTGCTGAAACGACTTCAAATTTCACGTTTGCAGGTGCAATTTTTTTCGCTGATTCGACTACATCGACGCCAATACAACCGTCGTTTGCACCGTGAAGATAGAGCATGGGCTGAGTCGGTACACCCGAAGTGATTTGATTTTGCAACTCACCAAGTTGAGGATCGCGGTATCCGTCACCGAGAGTTGCGCGGTAGTAGCCGAGTGCCGCCTGAAGATTTTTTGGTTCAGCCAACGACCTACGAATCGACTCGAGTTCAAAACTGGCGTCGTAGCCAGGCGACCAGTCACGCCACAACATTTCGATGAACGCATGATTGTTGGCCCCAACTACTAAATCTGCGAGACCGTGTTGGAAAAAGAACATGTACCAACTCTTTTTGATTTGTTCTAGATTTTTCACGAACGCCATGCCGAGAGCGGCGGTCGGAGGCACTGCCAGGCCAACAACTTTGCGCCAGCGCGTCGGTGCATCGATCGCAGCACCATAACAACTTGGTGCACCCCAGTCGTGGCCGATAATTATCGACTCACTGTTGCCGCCTAGTTTCTCGTGCAATGCGTTGGCATCGCGAGCCAACATCGCCGTTTGATAACAACCATCTGCAGGTACGGCACTTGGTGCATAACCACGCATAAATGGCGCGACCACTCGATAGCCCATGCTTGCAAGTTCGGGCATCAGGTGGCGCCAGGTTTGTGGCGTGTCAGGAAAGCCATGCAATAGCAACGCCAGTTTTCCGGTGCCACACTCAAGATAAGAGAAGTCGGTGCCGTTTGCCGAGACACATTCGATCTTCATCTTCGTGTCGGCCATGAAATCAAATTTAGTTGCCTGCGACGAAGGTCACCTCATTGGGTCTTTACATCTGAATTGCGATACCAATACCGTTTCCCTAGTGGGGGAATCTGGTTTAACAGTGACGTTTCATGGCGTCCGTGGTTCAACGGCGTGTCACGACCCACAAACTCATCGCTACGGCGGAAACACATCGTGTGTTTCGGTAAGTTCGGCGAGCAAGCCACCAATTATTTTTGATCTTGGCACAGGCCTGCGCTACGTGAGTAGTTCGCAGGATGAGAGGAATGTGAAACCATTCGTGGGTACATGCCTGCTCACACATTTGCATTGGGATCATATTCAAGGCTTGCCGTTTTTTAGGCCATTGCTGTGTGAAGAAACAGTGTTGGATGTTTACGCGCCGACCCAGGAAGATGGTCGAAGTTTGCGCGAAATATTTTTGAAAAAGATTTGTCCGCCGATTTTTCCAATCAGTTTGAACGAATTCAAAGCGACAATCAATTTTCACGAAGTTGGCAACGATGACTTCATGATTGGCAAGACGAAAGTGATGAGCCGTTTTGTGCCGCACACGGGGCCAACAGTTGGCTTTCGTATAACGGCCGGCGATTCAACGGTGACTTATCTTTCAGATCATCAACAGCCAACAACGGGCTTTGCAATCACGGCGGGTGCCCGTCAACTTTGCCAGGGCACTGATTTATTGATTCACGACTCGCAGTACACGCCGGCAGAATTCGAACTCAAGTCAGATTGGGGTCACTCGACGCTCGAATTTGCAATGTGGGTTGCCGAGACGACTTCGTCGAAACGTTTGGCGTTGTTTCATCATGACCCGTCGCGTACTGACGACGCGCTTGACGTTATTGTCCAACGCCTTGCCGGTGTAGCAAGAAACCGGGGCTTTGAAGTGTTCGCCGCAGCCGATGGAATGACCGTTGAGGTTGGTGGCGTAGTCTAAAAGTAATGAATTCGCAGTTTGACAGCAAAGCGTTTCGAACAGTTCTCGGACACTTTCCAACTGGTGTCGTGATCATCTCTGGTTTAGACAAGTCAGGCAAACCTCAAGGTTTAACGATCGGTTCGTTTAGTTCAATCTCGCTTGATCCGCCGCTTGTCGGATTTTTTCCAGGGTTGAATTCGAAGTCGTGGCCAGCAATTGCCGAGTCGGGTGCGTTTTGTGTGAATGTTTTGGCGGCAAATCAAGGTGAATTGTGTTGGCGGTTCGCAAAAGAGAGCGAAGATCGATACGAGGGCGTGAAGTGGTCGCACTCGCCATTGAAGTCGCCGATGATCGACGGTTGTGTTGCATATGTCGACTGCAAAGTCGAGTCGAGTTCGCAAATTGGTGATCACTTGTTCGTTGTTGGGCGCGTAGAAAGCCTTGAAGCTGTTGTCGGTGCGGGAAGCCCAATGGTGTTTTCAAAGGGAGCCGTTGTCACGACATCGCCGTTGTCGTGAGTTTCGTTCTTGCATTAGTTGTTGCAACGGTTTTCATATATGCAGGTGTCGCCAAATTTGCGACATTTGAGAATTGGACGTTTCAGGCCCGCGCTCTTGGCGCACCAGACCCATTTGTTGTGCTGGTGCCGTTGGCCGAGATTGCCCTGGCGGTGTTGCTTGTCGGTGGA
>RFMT01000325.1 GCA_009927565.1 Acidimicrobiia bacterium | reverse complement strand
GGTTTTTGGTGGGCGATCGCCTATTGCTCTTGCGCTCTGTAAGAAATTAATTGCAAGCGGTCGCAAAGTTCATCTCGTCACTCGCAAAGTTGACTCAGAAATACAAACAATCGCCTCCAATTTGAAGATCTCCGAGCTACATCAGTGCAACCTATTTGATACAGAGTCCGCTATTGAACTCGTTACAAAAATTGATCAGCAAGTCAATGCTTTGAGTGGTATCGCGTTTCTTCACAGGTATCGAGAAAGTAAATCAAGCCTGACCGATCAATATATTGTCGAAGTACTCACACCTTTTAAAATTTTAGAATCACTTGTACAACATTCAAGAAAAAGTGATTTGGCAGTTGTTCTCACATCTTCCCCTGCTGCAACAAAAATTGTTCCCGACCAAGACTTTCAATATCACGCTTCCAAAGCAGCCATCGAACAACTTGTGAGGTTTTCATCTGTCCGTTTTGCAGAAAATAAAATGCGAACAAATGGAATTAACCCTGGAACATATGTGTATAAAGAGCGCGCATCAAGCTTCTACAGGGAAAATCCCGACGTACTAAAAACGGCAGAGAGACAGATTCCACTTGGTCGGATAGCGACAGTTGATGAAATCGCCGCAGTGGCGATGTTTTTGCTTAGTGATCAAAGCTCATACATCAATGGCACAGTTATCACAGTTGACGGCGGTCTTTCAAACAAGGTGAACTAAAAATTTGATTTTCTAACCAAAAAACTTTCATCGGGCAGGTTGCCAATTTTCATTCGGAACCTCTTCGACACAAGGCCAAATGCGCGAAAATGTAACACCAGATTTCAACGCAGACATATTGTTCTTCAAAATTTGGTCAACGTACCTTGGCGCTAGCACCGCACAAAAACGCGTTTTTGAATTCTCTCCAAGAGCGTCTTCTTTGCTGACAATGGGCAAAGCATGGCCGGGACTTTCAAGCCCTTGCCGATACGGATCATCATCAATTAATGCGCTAAAGGCATGACCAATATCGAGTGCATAAAGAATTGTGGTCGCTCCGATGGATGTACCATAACCAACCACTTGACACTTTTCTTTATCTTCAAAATACTTTTGCGATGCGTTTTTGACATGCTGGACTGAGCTCTTCACTGAATCCCAAACTGACGGAAGAAATAAGCCAAAATTTGACTCAAAATTTATGGCATCAGCCACCGAATCTTTGATATCAAATTTTCCACCGACGTGTTGAATATAGCAACGTAATGCCCCACTTTTTGATGGAACTCGCTTGACGAAAAAAATCTCTAAGCCATGTTTCTTCAAAAATCTATCAAGCGATGTCACCGAGAAATAAGTAATGTGCTCATGATTAATAACTTCTAACTGGAGATTGTCAACGACATCAAGTGCATAGTTCGTCTCCAAGGCATAAATTCCATCACGCGCCAGCAGACGCTTTATGCCAGACATAAAATCGTCAAGGTCAGGCACATTTGCCGCAACCATATTTGAGATAATCAACTTTGCGTCTCCATTTTGGACTTTTATCTCTTCGGCTACATGCAAAGTGAAAAACGTCGACAGAGTACGAACCCCACGCTCTAATGCGACTGTTGACAAGTTTTGAGCTGGATCAACTCCCAGGCACTGCACTCCCTTGCCCGCGAAATATGAGGAAAAGAATCCATCGTTGCTGCCAATTTCGACAACTAGATCACTGCGTGTTAAACCGAGAAGCGCATCAAGGTTCTCGGCGTAGTCTCGGTAGATAGCACTCAAGGTTTGATTCACAGGCGCCGGCCGTGACAAATAATGCTCGTACATACTCTTCACATTGACGACAACTGAAGTTTGAAAGTTGTTGCAAGATGTGCACTTAACTATCTCAAGCGGAATCAAATTGGCATGCTTTGCGCCTTCTCCTGGCTGCAAGTACCGATCACCAAATGGTGTGTCGGGCAGTCCAAGCACAACATCAAGACTCTTTGACCCGCAGAGTCGGCAAGTCAATACCGGCATAAATTCAAGTTGATTCGGCAGACTCGAAACAGGCACAAAGTCATCCTACATTCAGTCAAATCAACACATTTGCCGAAAATCTACCGCGCCGCGAGACTAGTAGTACCAAGCAGCGACCCAGTGACTAGGTTGGTGAGCGCATGACAAGTCGAGTGATTCTTGATCCGACCAGTGAAAAGAAGCTGACTTCGCGCGAATTGCTTTCGCGTCCGAGCACGATTGTCGGCCAAACAATTGGTTTGTTAGATATTTCAAAAGCTCGCGGTGATGTTTTTTTGAATCAACTCGAGTCGCGACTCACAGCTGCAGGGGCAAAAGTATTGCGCTTTCGCAAGCCAACATTTGCCAAACCTGCACCCGTCGACCTGCGCCACGAAATTGCCACAAAGTGCACGCTTGTCATCGAGGCCCTCGCCGATTGAGGCAGTTGCACGTCGTGCAGTGTGCACGACATAGCCGATCTTGAAACTCGCGGTGTGCCCGCGATGTTTATCGCCTCAGATGTTTTCGTTCAGGCAGCAGAGTCGCAAGCAAA
>RFMT01000394.1 GCA_009927565.1 Acidimicrobiia bacterium | reverse complement strand
CAGCGCAGATAAGATTTAGCGAGTGACGATCGTCTGGAATGCTCAACGCGTCAGCGAGGGTCTTGACGAAATTGACTCTGCTCGAGCAAAGGTTCTAGCAAAAGTAAAAGACTTATTAGACCAATATCACGGCGTCAGTTATTCAGCGCGCTATTGCGACATAATTCTTGGCGATTGGGTCGAGCGTTTTTTGCATCTTGTTTATGTGGCAACGCAACAATATGCACATGGTGTGAACAGTGGACAGGGTCCAACTGAGGAAAATACCTCAGTTACGATTTTGCCGGCTAGTGACACAGCCGAATTTTTCTCCGCACATCAAACATTACCAAGTCAGATGTTGGCGGTTTTGCGATGCCTCTCATTTTCGGGCGTCGATGCTGTAAAAATTTCAGATAGTGAGATAAGAATTAAAAATTCGGCGACGCTGAGTCGGCGCAACAAAATATACGCATTTCTTTTGAACTTTGTATCAATTGGCACCAATCCAAAGGTGCTATTTGTCAAACCGTTTTCAGGCAGTACGCCTGGTTCGTGGTTTTCCGCGATGTTTTCGTGGCGAAGGTGGGCAAGACAAGACGATTTAGATTTTTCGCTTGTTGTTCAGACCAAAGTTGATTCGCTTTGGCGGCATCGGCACCTTGCAAATGTCTCAGTAGGGACAAACTTAGAAGAAACAGCCAACGCCGTGCTTTCAGCATTCATCCCAGTTTGCGCGCTCGAGGGTTTTGTCGAGTTCAAATCAAAAGTTAAAAGTGCTAGGCCGAAGAGATTCGCCCACGTTTACTCTGCACAGGCTTTATGGACCCACTTTGCGTTTAAAGTTCTTGCCGCTGAGTGGTGCGAGCAGGGTACAAAATTGCATTATCACCAGCACGGTGGTTGGTATGGCTTAGACGAATCTCACGTTGGGGAGATTTACGAGTCGCGTGTCTCAGATTTTTACTACACATGGGGTTGGAGTCGAGGCAAAACCAATACACGAGCGCTGCCACCCGTCACCCTAAGTTTTAAAGCGCAAGAAAGGCTTTTTGATTCATTGATCTGCTTCGATCAGCCTCCACAGATCTATCGATTGCAGTATTTTCCGTTGCCGGGCACATTACAAACTATGTATGACCAAACCGCTGACTTCGTACGTGCTCGGGAAAGTGTCAAAGAACTACGTATCCGATTGTTTCCTGGTGAGTATGGTGCACAGCAAGAGAGTGCGATTCTAAGAGCGAAGAGCAATGCAATTTTTGATAATTCACAAAATATTTTTTCTCAATATTCGAGTAGCCGAATTGTTTTTCATAACTACCTCGGTACTTCGTGGCTTGAAACGCTTGGAAACAATATTCCGACCATCTGCTTTTATGATGTTGATGCTTATCGTTTCAGATCAGACGCGAAGCCGTTGCTTGAAGACTTGGTCAAAGTTGGCGTTCTGCATATATCTGGTTTAAGTGCCGCCGAAAAAGCAAATGCAGTTGAAAGTGACGTTGCCGCTTGGTGGCTAAGCGAGGAAGTCCAGATTGCGCGACGAAATTTCGTATTGCAGTTCGCAAATTTTTCGACAGATTGGAGACAAATCTGGCGCAAAAATTTTTTGGGCGCGATCAAAGCAAGTCAATTGGCGTGAAGCGAATTGACGCAGCGTCAAAAGCAGTTGCTCTCGCGACTAAAGGCTTTATGCCCGAAGCAGAAGGAGATGCCCTGTACGGTGCCGCATGTTTGGCGTGCGATGAATTGCCAGGACTGCCGATGGTCGAAGTCGGAACTTATTGTGGACGATCGACGGTTTGGTTGGGTGCTGCGGCAAAAAGCAAAAAAACAGTCTTGTTTACAGTTGACCACCACTCAGGCAGTGAAGAAAACCAACAAGGGTGGGAGTGGTTCGACGAATCTTTGGTTGATTCTCAAACCAATCGCTTGAATACTTTGCCGACCTTTATTCAAACCATGAACCAGGCTCAACTCGGCGATGTTGTCGTGCCGATTGTTGCTGAGTCGCAATTGGCAAGTTACCAATTTGCCTCTGAAATTGCTTTTTGCTTCATTGATGGCGGTCACGGCAAAGTGCCGACGCAAATTGATTATGCAGGTTGGGCACCGAAAGTTGCAAAATCGGGGTATCTAGCAATTCATGACGTTTTCATCGACTCACGAGACGGCGGACAGGCGCCGCATGACTTTATTTATCGTCCAGCGCTTGACTCTGGCAAATTCATTGAAGTTTTGTCTGCAGGCTCTTTGCGTGTGTTGAAGAGAAACAATTAAGTGATTTAGATTTCAATCGTCTCGTCGTATCTAAAGATTCGAGACCCAGCTGAAATTGAATATAGAGAGTCTGCGGCCAAAATGATCGCCGCACCCGTGTAGGCAGAAGTTTCGTTCGCTGGAAACACGATTTTGTCGGGATAAACCAGACCGGTCAGGTATGAGCCGTCTTTCGTGCGATGGTGTGAAGTTGTATTCAATAAGAATTGCGCTGTATCAATATCGCCGATGGCCGAATATGCCATCGAACATTCGGCAGTTTCGGAGGCAGTGATCCAAGGTTCATCGCTAACACAACGCACACCATGGTCACGCATCACAAATGTTTCGAATTGCTCTTCAAGTCGCGATTTTGCCTCTTCGCCAGTCACCGAGCCGCTCAAAACTGGGTAGTACCAGTCCATTGCCCAGCGATCTTTTGGTTCAAAAACTGACGGCGTATTACGGATTGCGAAGTCAATTTTTGCTGCCGCTTCGTACCATTCGGGTTTTGGCGTTTTAAGGATGTCGGCAACGCTTGCCGCGCAGATTAATGCGTGCCGTATCGATGAACAGCCGGTAAGTAGCGCGTAGTCCCAGGGTTTGTCGTTTTCTTCGCACGCCCAGAGAATTGTTCCGTTTGCTAGTTGCATCCGCAGAACCCAATTCATTGCATTTTCGAGCATTGGCCAGAACTCTTCGAGGGATTCAATGTCGTGGTTGCAAAGCCAGTGATGCCAGAGTCCGGTGCCGACGTATGCGCAAACATTGCTGTCGAGCTTGAAGTCTTTTACACTCTCGTCAAAGTTGTAGTAGTTCGACCACGCACCATCTGAGCGCTGCATATTTTTGAGCCATCTATACGCAAGGTACGCATTTTCGTGCAAGCCCATCACGTCGAGTGCCATCGCAGTCTCGACGTGGTTCCATGGGTCGCAATGACCATTTGCAAACCAGGGGATCATTCCTGATTTAAGTTGCAGGTTTGCGATTGAATTGGCTGTTTGCAGAAGTTGTGCATGAGTCAGAACTCGTTTTGTAGCCAACGACTTTTGTTGCAGGTTCATGACTTCGCCCCAACCAGCGAACCCTTCGGCTTGGTTGCATAAACGACGTAACTCTTGCCGATAACAGGACTCAACGCTTTGTCAAGAGCTCGAGTGATTATTGGCGCAGAGATTATGTCCCATTCGAGAAATTTTTTGTACATCGTGACGGCTTTATGATCTTCGCGTTGTGGACCAACGGCGCAGCGCAGCCACCAATAAGGTGAGTGGAGGCCGTGGGCTTTATGTGTTGCGTCAACTTTGAGACCCGCTTGCGATATTTTTGATCGCAATTCGCTGCCGCGGTAAATACGGACATGTCCCCCTTCGACAAACGGTGCGTGGTATTCATCTGAGAGCGCCCAATTAATTTTTTCAGGAAACCAAGAAGGCACAGTTGCGGCGAGGGTGCCGCCGGGTCGAAGTACGCGAACGAATTCGTTGATCGCCGAAGTGTCGTCATGAATGTGTTCGAGAACTTCTGATGTGACGATGCAGTCAAATGTTGAGTCGTCGAACGGCAGGCGAGTTGCATCGCCGCGCACCACGCCTGTGAGTGACTCGGCTTTGAGTTCGCCAGCCTCGTACATCGCGGCGAATGTTGCGCGAGTGCTTTTTACTTCTTGTTCTGCGTAGTCAAGGGCGACTACTTGTGCCCCGCGACGCGCGGCTTCAAAAGCGTGTCGACCAAAACCTGTGCCGGCGTCAAGAAAAAGATCACCAGGCTTTAAGTTGAGACGATCAAATTTGATTGTCAACATTATTTGTCATCTCGCTTTGCAAGTTTGGCAATGTTATGGGGCATCGATAGCACTTCGCGATATTGGTCGACTGTTAGCTGAGCACAATGACGCCAACTCCACCGTTCGGCAACACGTTGTCGGCCAGCGAGCCCAACTCTGTCGCGCAGAGATTTGTCATCAAGACCACGACGAATTGCTACGGCTAAAGCGTCGGCATCGGCTGGCGGGCACGAGAGAACGGTTTCACCATCGCGACCAGTAACTTCGGGCAACGCACCGCCAGTTGTCGCTACTAGGCATATGCCCGAGCTCATTGCTTCTATTGCGGGCAAACTAAAACCTTCGTAAAGACTTGGTACTACTGCGAGCTCACATGATGCGTAAAGCTCAACGATTTGTTCGTCTGTGACACCAGAGACATAACTGATGCAGTCTTGAAGGCCAAGCGACTCGATTAGATCTGCGCTTGCGCCAGCACGAGGTTTGCCGATGATGGTCAGATGCACGTCGCGCTCGGTGCGAAGTTTTGCCAAAGCCTCGAGCAAAAACGAAAGACCTTTGAGTGCGACGTCAGCAGATGCAGTTGTAATTAAATGGCCAGTTTTTCTTTGAATGGACGGAATCGGTTTGAACAAATCTGGGTCTACACCCACAGGCACCAGTCTCATTCGATCTTTTGAGACTCCCATGTCGGTGTGAATGTCGTTGATTGAATTTTCACTGACGACCACGACGC
>RFMT01000270.1 GCA_009927565.1 Acidimicrobiia bacterium | reverse complement strand
GACGATGCTGCCGCATCGAGATCTGCGCAATCACTCAAGACAATTTGTGGCGTCTTGCCACCCAACTCGAGTGAAACTGACTTGCCGTTACTCTCTGCTGCATATGTCAAAAAGTAGCGACCAACCTCTGTTGAACCTGTAAATGCAAGTTTGTCGACATCCATATGACGACCAAGTGCCGCACCCGCTGTAGGTCCAAAACCAGGTACGACGTTTAATACTCCGTCTGGCAAACCTGCTTGCGAACCAAGTTCGGCAAAAAACAACGCCGAGAGTGGTGACTGCTCTGCTGGTTTGAGCACAACTGAGTTACCACCTGCCAACGCAGCGCCGACTTTCCACGACGAAATAATCAACGGATAGTTCCATGGCACGACAGCGCCGACGACACCAAGAGGCTCGCGCTCGATCAGCGCCACAGCATCGCGTGGCACCGGTGCAACTTGGCCGTACATCTTGTCGATGGTTTCGGCAAACCACTGCAAATTGTTGGCCGCCGACGCAATATCTACGTTCACCGAATCGCCAATCGGTTTACCAACATCCATCGTTTCAAGTAACGCGAGTTCGTAAATGTTTTCGCGCATCAACTGCACCCAGCGCAACATAATATTTTTGCGATCAAGTGGCGCCATTTCGCTCCACACGCCGCTACTGAACGACTTGCGCGCAGCAGCAACCGCACGATCAATATCTTGTTTGTCGCCCTCGGCAACATTTGCTACCACCGTGTTGTCGCGTGGATTGATCGACTCGAATGTCTTGCCGCTTGCTGAATCTACAAATTTGCCATCAATAAACAGTTGGGTTCGTGACACTTTTTGTGCCGCGCGCTTTGTCCATTCGTCACGACTCAGCAGATCGGTCATCTTTTCTCTCCATTACTTTTTGGCTGTTAATCAAGCCACGACGCTATCAGCGCGACCTGTCAGAATATAAGCGTGCATACAGAACAAGCGTCGATTACCCCGACTACTTGTCTATTGGCAATCGCCTCGGTGCATCGCACTGGTTCGACCTTGCTGTGCTCGATCTTGCGGGCCACTCACTTGGCTGGCATGCCTATGGAATATCTGAATATTCACACCAAGAACTTCACGAATTTTCGTAACGAAAACAATTTGCCCAAACTCAATTTGCGTGGCGCATTGATCGGTGCCGTGCGAAAGGTCACGGGTCGCAATTCATGGCGCAACATCGATTATTTCTCTGAATCTTCATGGCGGGCGTACTTGAACCGAGCCGCCGAATTGAATACGACACCAAATGGAGTATTCGGCATCAAGATGCACTACAACCAATACGAAGAGCACATGTTGCAACGGGGTATCGACGCCAATTTCTGGAACGCGCCAATCAAGTGGGTGCGCATTACCCGCGACAACGAAATACGACAGGCAATTTCGCTCGTGCGTGCAGAGCAATCAAACCAATGGAACAGCAATATGACTGCTATTCGCGAACCTGTTTACAGCGAACAAGCAATTGTTGATGCGCTCAAAACGATTTCGACTGCCAACAAAAATTGGGACGCATATTTTGCCAAGCACTCAATTACCCCGTTGTTCGTAACTTACGAACAACTAACTCGCGATATGAATACCACGGTTCGGCGAATCATGAGCCACATCAACACGCCGATTGAAACTGTGCCTGAACCTCAAACCAAGCGACAATCTGACGGCGCCAGCGCACAGTGGGAGCAACAATTCTTGAACTCCCGACCCGAATTTGCCTCGCGCGCTGCCACAATATAAGAGTGAGCGTTTCGGCGATCTTCGATCCAACTCAATGGAGTCAAGTTAAAATTTTTCTTTCCGCGACATCACCTATCATCGCGCAAAAGATCAAGGCACTGTTCGTATCGCCTTTAATCGCCCAGAGGTTCGCAATGCATTTCGCCCGAGCACGGTCGACGAACTTTACCGCGCGCTCGATCATGCGCGTCAAAGTGTTGATGTTGGTTGCGTGTTGTTGACCGGCAATGGTCCCTCACCCAAAGACGGTGGCTGGGCATTTTGTAGTGGCGGAGACCAACGAATTCGCGGACGCGATGGCTATCAATACGATTCTGGAGACGAAAACAAATCGAGCACTGGTCGACTACACATTCTCGAGGTTCAACGATTAATTCGCTTCATGCCAAAAATTGTTATTTGTGTTGTGCCGGGTTGGGCCGCTGGTGGTGGCCACAGTTTGCATGTCGTAAGCGACTTGACTTTGGCTAGCAAAGAGCACGCAAAGTTCAAGCAAACCGATGCCGATGTCGCAAGTTTCGATGGTGGCTTCGGCTCGGCTTATCTTGCGCGCCAAGTTGGTCAGAAGTTTGCCCGCGAAATTTTCTTTCTCGGTCGCGAATATTCTGCCGAAGATGCCCACCGTATGGGCATGGTCAATGCTGTTGTCGATCATGCAGACCTCGAAAAGGTCGCTCTTGAGTGGGCCCGTGAAATCAATGCGAAAAGCCCAATGGCCCAACGCATGCTTAAGTTCGCCTTCAACGCAATCGACGACGGCCTTGTCGGTCAGCAGATTTTTGCCGGCGAGGCAACTCGCTTGGCATACATGACCGAAGAAGCTGCCGAAGGTCGCGACTCGTTCGTTGAAAAACGCGACGCTGACTGGTCAAAATACCCCTGGCATTTCTAATCTTGCGACGCTTGCGCTACATTTCGCAATGATCACAACGATTACTTCAAGTCAAGACCCAAGACTCGACCCGCTTCGACTAAACGAACGACAGCTCACAACAATCGCGCAGCGCCGTTCGACAATTGCTGCTGGTCGATTCATTGCCGAGGGTGACCTCGTCGTTGCCCGGGCTCTCGATGCTGGCTACAAACCCGAAGTGGTGTTGTGCGATGCCGAACAAGCCGAGCGCTTGCATCTACAAGTTTCTGAAATGGGTGGCCAATGCTTAACGGCCGATATTGAAATTCGCCGCGAAGCAACTGGTCTTGGGGTGCCACTTAGCGCACTCGGCGTCTTCTTTCGACCCGAACCACAAACAGTCGACCAAGTTATTTCGCACGCTCGGCGCATCGTTGTTGTCGAAGCGGTTGACAACCCCAGCAACATTGGAGCCATAGTTCGCTGCGCAACTGGTTTGGGTTGGGACGGTCTGATTTGTGACACAACAAGCGCTGATCCACTTTCACGCCGTGGACTGCGGGTTTCTATGGGTTCGGCATTCAACTTGAATTTTGCCCGTACGAACGACATTGTTGCAACACTCAAAGCTTTGCAGGCTCGTAGTTTCAAAGTTTTTGCGCTGACACCAGATAACAACTCAATTGATATCGACCAAGTCAAACTTGCGTCGGCTCAAAAACGCGCAATTATTTTTGGTTCAGAGCGCGCAGGTCTAAGCGCACATGCACTAGCCTGCGCCGACACTCGGGTCAAAATTAATATGAACCCAAAAGTTGATTCTCTCAATGTTGCCGCCGCCGCGGCGATTTCTTGCTATGCACTGCGCTAACGCAAGCTAACGCAAGCTAACGCGGATAATCTGCCGACGAAATCGGCAACCCTGTGTCGTTGCGCAAGTGCTCTGCAGCCTTAACGAAATACTCGGTCATCGTTGCGCGAAGGCTGTCGTCAGTAACTAGTTCGTTAACTGCGCTCAGCATATGCACGAGCCAGCGATCGCGTTCTAAATTGCCAATGCGAAATGGCATATGTCGCATTCTCAGTTTTGGATGACCACGATTTTCGTTGAACAGCATCGGCCCACCCCAATACTGGGCAAGAAACCAAGTTAAGTGCTGGCGCGCCTTGACCAGATTTGCTGGGTCTTCGTAGAGCACGATTAAAACTTCGTCGCCAGCAACTCCTTGATAAAAACGATCTACGAGCCTTTCAAAGAATGAAAGACCACCGACTTGATCGTAGAGCGAACTATTTGAACTCAGGGTCTTGCCAGTCTGGAAACAAGTTTGGCATCTCGGTTGAGACTTTCATCGTAAAGTTCGCCGCTCGCTTTTCGAGAAAACTCATGACGCCTTCGCGTGCATCGACAGATTTACCGCGTTGCAAAATGCCACGCGATTCTGCTCGATGAGCCTCCATCGGATGTGATGCGCCGAGCATTCGCCATAACATCTGTCGCGAAAGCGCAACAGAAACAGGTGCTGTGTTTTCAACGATCTCTTTTGCCAACAATTGTGCCGCACCAAGTAAATCGCCGCCTGAATGAACGCTACGCACCAGCCCCGCATCACAGGCTTCGTGTGACGAAATCATTCGACCGGTAAACACCCATTCAGTGGCCCGCGAAATGCCAACGACGCGAGGCAGAAACCAAGATGAACATGCTTCGGTGACGATTCCGCGGCGGGCAAAAACGAAACCGAATTTTGTGCTGTCACTCGCC
>RFMT01000348.1 GCA_009927565.1 Acidimicrobiia bacterium | reverse complement strand
GGGGTCTGTCGTTCGTTGAGATGCAGGTCAGTACCCGTGTACGGATGTGCGAGCGCGACTTCTTCGTTCAACTCAACACCAAGACCGGGTTCTTTCGACGGAATGACATATCCATTTTCGAACTGAATTGGTTTTTTCAAAATCTTTGCGTGGAAACCACCCCAGTCTTGGATGCTTTCGAGGATCAAAAAGTTGGGTGTGCAAGTACTCAATTGAATATTCGCCGCACCTTCAATTGGTCCGCAATAAAGATGCGGTGCAATCTGCGCGTGATATGTCTCGGCAATTGAAGCAATCTTTTTGCCTTCAAGAATGCCACCACAACGACCAGTCGCCAATTGAATTATCGATGCTCCACCGACTCGCAACAAATGTGCAAATTCATATTTAGAGGTCAAGCGCTCGCCAGTGGCGATCGGAATGCTCGTATGAGCCGCAACCTTAGCCATTTCTTCAGGAGCATCCGGCGGAATCGGCTCTTCAAACCACATCGGGTCATATGGCTCAAGTTGCTTGGCCAAACGAATCGCGCCCGACGCCGTGAATTGGCCATGCGTACCGAACAAAATATCGGCGCGATTGCCAACGGCTTTACGAATCGCCGCCACCATTCGCACGCTTCGATCAATCGTCGCCAGCGACGGTTGTCGTCCGTCGTAAACCGAATATGGCCCAGCAGGGTCGAGTTTGACTGCCGTGAATCCACGCTCAACTTCACGCAGTGCGGCTTCAGCAGACATTTCAGGATCGCTGTACAAAGGGTGGTCTGAGTGTGCATCAAACTCATGTGGTGGATACAAATATGTGTAGCAACGCAAGCGATCGTGAACCTGACCGCCGAGCAATTCGTAAACAGGCTTGCCGGTATCTTTGCCGCAGATGTCCCACATCGCCATTTCTAGTCCGCTGACAACTCCAGCCGTGCTGAAGTCCGGTCGATGCGAGAAACCAGAGCCATAAGTACGTCGCCACATTTTTTCGATGTGAAACGGATCAGAACCAAACACGTATCGAGCAAAAATATCTTCGGCGACTTTACAAACAACTTGCGGAGAATAAGTCGCCGTATAGATCTCGCCAATGCCAGTAACCCCAGTATCAGTGGTTAGTTTTACGAAAATGAAATAGCGACCGCCCGTGCGCGGTGGTGGATTACCAACTACAAAGGTTTGTAACTTCTCGATTTTCATGACCCACCCTATTTCTACAGTTAGAAAACAATCACATTTCGCAATGCATCGCCGCGTTTAACGGCCGCAATCGCTTCGTTGATCTCTTCTAAAGGATATGTCTTGGTCACGAGTTCATCTAGTTTCAGTCGACCCTGCTCGTATAGAGAAATCAGATTAGGAATATCAACTTGAATTCGCGCTGAACCCATCTTTGAGCCGAGAATGTTTTGGCTATACGCAGCCATCGTGCCTGGGTCAATTTCTGACATCACTCCGTTTGCAGGCATGCCGACCAAAACGACAGTGCCCGACTTAGCGAGTAGACCATACGACGAGTCGAATGCCTGTTTCGCACCAACAGTGACGAACACATAATCTGCACCACGACCATCGGTGATTTCTTGCACGCGCTTGGCAACATCTTCTTTTGCTGAATTGATGCCGTGTGTTGCCCCAAATTTCTTGGCGGCATCAAGTTTCGAATCTGAAAGATCAATTGCAACGATTGACCGCGCGCCACTTACGCGAGCGCCCTGAACTGAGTTCAAGCCGACTCCACCGGCACCAATCACAACGACATGACTGCCCGGCTCAACTTTCGCCGTATTTGTAACTGCACCAAAACCAGTTATCACCCCGCAAGCGAGCAAAGACGCACTTGCTGACTTGATATCTTTCGAAATCACGACGACCTGAGATTCGTGCACAACCACGTGTTCGGCAAAACTTCCGGTGCGCATCGCTTGCACAATCGACTCGCCAGACTTCGAAGTCAGCGGACTTTTGGCATCGAGCGCGAACGACGTTTCGCAAGTTACTGGCATGCCGCGCGAACATCCGCGACAGTGACCGCAAGACCTAATCAATGTCACAACGACTTGATCGCCAACTTTGACCGACGAAACACCCGCGCCCAACTCTTCGACAACGCCCACACTCTCATGGCCAAAAATCGCTGGCAAGGTGCCGCCCCATGCTCCGTCGGCGTACGAAATATCACTGTGGCAAATCGCCGTCGCCAAAATTTTTATGCGCAACTCACTGGCTTGAGGCTTCGCCAGATTTACTTCTTCGATTACTAGCGGCTTACCAAACTCGCGACAAACTGCAGCTTTCATTAACTTTGCCTTTCATAATATTTATTCTCGAAAGTCGCAAGACTCTTGGTCAAGAATCTCGGTCAACGCCGCGAAGTGGTATTCGGCAGCATTCGGATACTCTAGCCATTGTTTGCAAACCAACGCAGCAGTCTCATCGGGTATCAACTCAAGTTCGCGTCCGGTTGACAGCGCCAGCACTTGCAATTGCGATGCCTTCTCAAGATAATAAAGTTCGTCGAACGCCTCAGCCACCGAATTACCCACAACGATCACCCCGTGATTCGCCAGAAACAGCACGCTGCGCGACCTTCCCAATAGTTTGGCGACCCGCTCGCCTTCGCTAGCTTCAAGTGCCATGCCGGCATAATCGCGGTCATATGCAATGCGATTGTGAAAGCGACAGGCATTTTGGTCGAGCATCAAGAACTCAAAATCGCGTAAACAAGCTAAAGCGGTCGTATACGGCATATGAGTATGCAAGACACACGTTGCGTCAGGCACAAGTTTGTGTATTTGACCATGCAAGTTCATCGCCGTTGGGTCGACAATTTGACTATCTCCGATTCCAAGATCATCTTCATTCATGTCGACAAGCAATAAATCACTCGATCGCATTCGTGAAAAATGTCGACCCGCGGGGTTAATGAGAAATTTCTGACCGTCATCAGAAACAGCAACACTGAAGTGATTGGCGACAGCCTCATGCAAGTTCAGGCGCGCTGCCCAGCGAAACGCAACTGACAGTTCTGTTCGAGCATGTTGCTCGCGCGTCATAACTTAAATGCTATTGCAATCGAGCTGGAAACCCAGGTGCACGCAGATCTGTACCAAGCGCGTCTTCAAGAAGTTTGACGACCTGCGTCGACCATGCCTCACCGCCGTATTGAGCTTTGGCGCGAACAAAGGCTTGTTGCACCGTGCTCGCCACGTCAAGTGGCACGCCAAACTTGCGGCCATATTCCATTGCAAACCCCATATCTTTTAGTGCGAGATCCATAGTGAACCCGATGTCGTAGCTGCCGTTGAGAATAACTTGGCCTTCGGTTTCGTGGACAAAACTATTGCCTGAACTATTTTTGATTACTTCAAAAGCGACACCGAGATCAATGCCACCTTTTTTCGCGAGCATCAATGCCTCGCCACACGCCACGAGATGAATGAACGCAAGCATGTTCGTGATCACTTTGATAACCGCAGCACTTCCTAGTTCGCCAACATAAATAACTGGTTTGCCCATGGCCTCGAGTAGATCTTTATGTGCCTCAAAAATCTTCGGGTCGCCGCCAACCAAAACAGTGATATCGCCCTCGGCTGCCTTATGTACGCCACCCGTCACCGGAGACTCGAGCGAGTTGAAACCCAACTTGGTAGCAATTTCACCAAGTCGTAGCGTTTCGCTTCGGTCATTGGTGCTCATGTCGATCCACGTGGCGCCTTTAGCCAAACCACAAAAAATACCGTTTTCGCCATCGACTACCGCGTCAATCGCCCGCGGAGATGGCAAGCAAGTAAACACGACCTCAGATGCTTGAGCAACTTCTTTGGCATTGTTCGCCCACTTCGCACCCTTGGCGATTAGACCGTCGCCGAGAGATTTATTCAAATCATTTATCGTGACGTTGTGCCCAGCGCGCAACAAACTTGCCGCCAGATAGACGCCAAGATGTCCAAGTCCGATAAAACCGCAATTTCGTTTCGTTTTGCTCATAGTTGAATCCATGTCGTTTTGAGATTGGTGTAACCCTCTATTGAATGCATCGAGCGATCACGGCCCGTGCCGGACTGTTTGAATCCGCCGAATGGTGTAGTGATCGAACCCTTATCAAAAGTATTCACCCAAACAGTGCCCGTGCGCAATTTGCGCGCAATGCGATGGGCTTTCGTAATGTCACGTGTCCACACGGCCGAAGCCAAACCATATTGCGTGTCATTGGCAATTCGCACCGCTTCGTCGGCACTTTCGACAGAGATTGACGCCAACACCGGCCCGAAGATTTCTTCGCGCTCAATTCGCATTCCAGGCTTTACATTTTGAAATACGGTTGGCTTGATATAAACACCACCCTTTACCGGTTCAGCTTTCTCACCACCAGAAAAGACCTTTGCACCTTCGTTTTTGCCGATGTCGATATAACCAAGTACTCGTTCGAATTGCGTCTTATCAACAATTGTGCCCATCGCCGTGGTCGGGTCATATGGATCACCAGGTTGAATCGATTTGCCG
>RFMT01000277.1 GCA_009927565.1 Acidimicrobiia bacterium | reverse complement strand
ACGCCAGGCATGAGTGGTGCCGATCTTGCAAACCTGGTCAACGAAGCCGCGTTGCTCGCAGTACGTCGCGGTTCGAAAGTTATTGAACATATTGACTTCGAAAATGCCCGAGACCGTGTGATCATGGGCGCTCGCCGCGAGAGTTTGATTCTCAACGCTGAAGAAAAGAGAGCCACTGCATATCACGAAGGCGGACACGCAGTGCTTGCAACTGTTTTGCCTCACAGTGACCCGTTGCATAAAGTCACGATTTTGCCGCGTGGCATGGCACTCGGTGTTACGTGGACGCTCCCAGAAGAGCGACACACATATTCGCGCGACTACTTCAAAGACATGATCTGCAAAGCAATGGGCGGTCGCGTTGCAGAAATGATCGTCTTTGGCCACCTAAACAGTGGTGCCGCCAATGACCTCGAACAAGCAACTTCTATCGCCCGCCGCATGGTTCGTGAATGGGGTATGAGCGACGCCGTCGGACCAATGGCATGGAGTTCGCAACAACAAGTGTTTCTTGGTGAAGACCTAATGACCAACGGTCGCGAATATTCAGATGAAACTGCACGAATGATTGACTCTGAAATCAGCCTGATCTTGCGCGAACAAGAGGCTCGAGCCAAGGTGTTGCTCGAAAAGAATCGCGCGGGTCTCGATCTAGTCGCCCAAACGTTGCTCGAACAAGAAACCATCGACGGAGCAACAGTCGCCCGCTTGGTTCAAGAAGGTCTCGGACGACCTCAAATTGTTGAGCCGTCGCCTGGTGCAACTCCTAAAGCGAGCGAGTCAAACGAAAACTAAATAATCTCAGTCGCCATGATTATCATCGCGACATGGCGGCACGTCGCTCAACACATTTGGATCTCGACATTTGGCGAGCGCCGCCCAAAGATCAGTAGCTGTTAGCGGTCCGACTGTTGCAAATCTCACTACTCCTTCGACATCGGCAATTACGGTTGTCGGCACAGAATCAATCTGGTATCGCGCATGCAAGTCGCGCATTTCGAGGAAGTCGACAATTTCTACAGCAACTTCGTTGCTTTCAAGCACCCGAGCCTTGGCTGCGACGTCACGGCACGCATCGCATGTTGACGAAGTAAATACTGCAACTAACCACTTCTTGTCTGTGCAAGAAAAGTCTTTTAAGTTCAACTGAAACGGCACCGCTCCACGCACTTGGGCTGGCGCGTCAGATTGGCGCCGCCGCAATAAAAGGCTCGCTCCACCCGCAAGACACAAAACCAAAATCGCAAAAATAGTTCGCACTATTTGCCTGCGATTGTCGCGATGCCACTAGATCGGTGAGGCAACGCAAGCACACTTGAAAAACCGATCAGTTCGTGTCCACGATTGACTTCGCGTTGTACGACTATTTCATTATCTGCCTCAATCAACATAGGCAAATCTGCGCTGGTGGTTGGAATCTTGATTTCTAAAACCGCAGCAGCACCCAACTCGATTTTCTCAAGACCTTCGATGGCGACTGATCCAGCGGGCCCAATTGTTGAAACTTTGAGAATTGTTGGCAGCGAAGTCGCATTGAGAACCACCAGCGCCCCACCTGCCGACGGCACCCCGCTCGCAACAGTCCAGATTCTTGATGGCGCCCCCACTGGCGCACCCAAAATTGTTGTCGTGCCAGTCTTTTTATCTTCTCTGCGACTTATAACTTGCTCAACAACAACATATTCGGCGTCTGAATCTTCATCGCTGGTGACAAAGTCATTTGTGATACTTGAAACCACAACCCCGTATCGACCATCGGTAACTGCTGGCAACTTGGAGGTTGCCAGTGTTGTTACCCTCCCAGCTGGAATTGTGAGTACAAGTGGCTCGCGAAATATCTCGTCGGCGACGCCCGTCAAAAAAGCAACACTCACCGATTGGTCTTGTTCAGTTGGATTAAAAACGACGAGCTGCTCATCGACATCAAGGTCCTTCTGGCCACCTGCGAACCACCATTGTCGACTAGTCGACGAAGCGCCAAGCGAAGTCGAATAACCCAGACGGCCACGACCAAAAAAATGTTGAAGCTTTCCGGCAACAAATCGACCCGAAGTTGCTCTAATAGAAACCGCTAAAACGCTTTCGTTGCGCGCACCTTGGTCGCCCATCGACAGCGAGTAGATACTTTCTGGTTCGATGATGATTCCCTTTAACGAGGCTGGCTCGCGTTTGCCGGCGGCGGTTACAAAACTTATGTCTACAACAGTTGCATCAGGAAATGGATTACTCAGCAAAACATTGAACAGGCTGTCAGAACCGGTGAATCCGTCGGCGAAAAACCATTTATCCGAAGGCTTGTTGGCACAAAGTGCTACCGAGTCGCCTGCTGGGTGAATTATTCGCTGCTCGACAGCAGCTGCACCATTATCAAGTTCGACAACTGCGCTGATGAACTTGCTCTTACGACCGCCCGTTGCATCAATTACGCTGCGAGTGAACGGCTGCACAATTAGTTGCGCGACTGCTGCAGGTTTGTCGCTCGACAAGAAAGTTGCTTTGCCCGTGATCGGAATATCAGTCGGGTTAGCAATGACAATCTCACTCGAAACCGTTTTCTCAAGTCCCGGCACGCCAGGACAAAACCACGAAGAAGACGACTGCGAACTACCTGCGACACTTGGCATCGTGGAGCTACCAAAAACATTTTCAGACTTTCGCTCTGATTCACTCTCAAGACCTTGATCGCCGGTCTGATTGACAAAAATCAAAGCAACAGACGCAGCTGCCAAAATTACCAGAGCCGAGGCGTACCGCAAGTTGATTTTCTTCATTATGTTGCCATATCAATTTTTTGGTCAGGTCGCATTGCATCGGCCAAGACAGTGACGTCTTTTGATTCAACTTGTCTCTTTCGTCGTCTGAAGCGAGAAAAATTTGCGGCAAACATTACCAAGCAAAACCAAACAGTTGCTTGAATAAATAAATATAGGTATCGCAGCGGTGATGTCTCGTACCGCAGACTTAGGAGCCCGGCGATCGGCGCATCAAACGCCGTTGAAGAACCAAAGGCAACTCGCGGCGAAAGTTGAGCGTCATCAACCATCAACTGCCAGCCCGAATCAAACGGAACTGCCACGTGAACCGTGCCTCCGGCAAATTTCGCCTTAACTTTTTTATCAGCAACAGAGTTTTCATCGATCAGTAGAGCACCCTTTGAGTTAAGTTCTTGGCTGGTCAAATTAAGGTCGCTCGCCTTCTGGCTTGCAACAGACGATTCTTCATCCAAGACGCTGATAATCGGTAGCCAAGTGACGTCTTCGAAAATCACCAAATCCCGCGCAAAGTAAGTTCGACGCAAGTCAAGTTGATTTGACAAAGACTCAACGAGGTTTAGCGCAGCCGCAGTTGGCGAGTCTCCTAGAGGCACAACTATAAATCGAATTGCAAGTGGTGACATCAAACGACCGACACGAACTGTGTCATCAGCGATCAACAAACTGAGCGCACGCTGTGCTGCAAGATTCATCGATGTATCTTGGGGAGCCCAATTAGAACTGAAATTCACTGCACCATCGTCGGCGACGCCATATGAGATCTCAGAATTCAGCGAGTTTGTCGCAACTGGCAACAAATCGCGTTCACCGATATAAAGCGTCCGATAATTGCCCTCATTGGGGTTGTCAGGCAGTTGTTCAAGCAACTGTGGCACCAAAGTCTCGGGCTGATTCCAGCGACCGTCGGTAACACTCAAAAGACTCGGAGCAATCATCATTGCAATTGCAAGCGGCACCAACAAACTAAGTGATCGTCGCCAATCAGATGCTTTGGTCAAATTAGTTTCGGCAAAGACACTGAGACAAGTTGCCACGGCAAGCGCCAAGCCACAAGCAACGATGGCCAGCATCACCGCTGGTTCGGGTAGTGCAAACGGTAGTTTTCCCTGATCGTCAAGCACCACCAATAGCAGACCAAAAACAACCAAAACCGATGATCGAATCGCCCAAAGTCTGCGCCAGCCATCGGCAACGACTAGAGCACAAATTACGCAGAAATAGATTGCAACTACCAAAAACCCACCGCGTGTGTTGCCAAAATCAAGTCGTGCAATCGAGACAAGACCCACTTTTCTATTGGAGACACCTTGATCGCCTGCCAACATCTGCCACCAGTTGCTCGAAACAAAGTGCATTGACCACGGCAAATTGATGAAGACCGAACCAATCAAACCGGTTGAACCAATCAATAAAACGTTGAACAACTTTGTTGCCGAAACTCCACCTAAGAAAGACGCAAAAACCCACAAGCCGATGATTGTTAAAAATAAAATGGCAATGCTTGGAGTGAATGCAAAGACGATCCCAAGAATTAGCAATAGTCCAGAAACAAGTTGGGTTTTTCGAACCAAACTTTGATCGGTTCCATCTTGAAATCGATTCAAGATGTCAAATAGCCACGGTGCTGCCGCAATACAAATCAAAGCCGAAAATCGACCCCTTGCGATCGCATCATACGAAAGCGGCAGGGCAACGTAAACCACCGCCGCACCAAGTCGCACTCGAGTATTGGCGAAGGCGCCACATAGGCGCCACATGCCAATCAGCCCAATAAACAACGAACCAACAATCATTAGAGTCTGGAGCAGCGCAAGATTTCCAAAGAGAAAAAACGACGCAACCGCAATCAGTCCGAGTCCTGTTGGGTTAGCAGATGCTTCGCCGAAACCACTTGACCACCAACCCGACAGAAAATTCGCGAACACCGAACTTGTTGTTACCGATCCGTTCTCAAATGGCAACATCTCACCTATCACTCGAGACGAGTCGGTAATAATCTCTCGACTACCGACCAAAATCAAAACCGTAACAATTAACAAAACCGTGCCTGCGGTGCGCGTTGAACTTTGTCTCCAACGCTTTTTAGTCTCGACCAACGATGCGATTTCACGAGACGCCAAGGCGCGACGGTGACGAATAAATCTGGTCAGCCGTGCCGAACCCTTCACTTGCAGTTTTGCGACCTCGCTTGCCGCTATGCGCCTTAATGGCCGAACTTGCTCTCTTCTCTTCCAGATATACGAAGCGTCCACAACAAGTGCAACAGTTGCACGAAAACTCGCCAACGACTCGCGAAAGGTGCCTGTAAAAACCCCTAGTACTGTTTCAATCGCCGAGGTCAGCAACATCTGCAGCCAAACAAATGGCAATCGCCAACGACTAGTCAACGTTGCAACCGTCCGGGCACGATTTTGCGCGGCACTCGCACGCGAAACAAGATTTGGTGAGCGAGTTCCAAAACTTTCAATGTGTCTGGCGACAGCAGTTGGAGACACAAGAACTCGAGCCCCGCTCAGGTGTGCGCGCCAGCAGAAATCTAGGTCTTCTCCGAAGAACGAAATGTCTTTACTGAAGCCGTTTAATTCGCGAAACAGGTCTGAACGTACGAGCATGCATGCTGAACTTACGAAAAATACATCGCGCACGGCGTCGTGTTGCTCTTGATCGCGTTCATTTTGCTCAATAAACGGATCTACTTCACCGCAACGGTCAATGCCAAAACCCACAGATTGCAAAAGTGTGGGCTTATCCCACTGCATTAGTTTTGGTCCGACGACCGCCGCATTCGAAATAAACAGCTCTTCAACCAGCTTTCGCACCGTATTGGTCTGCAAAACGACGTCATCGTGCATGATGCAAAACAAACCCTTGTCTCCATCCACAATTCGCTGTATTTCATTGACTAAGCGCCCGAAACCAGGGTTTCCTTCAACAATTCGAACGACGGCATTTGGCAGCGCTTGACTGATTTTCTTTGCAACCTCATTGGCATCGGTCGTGTCGGCAACAGAATTATTCAATTTGGTGGTCAAGAAAAAAACACTGTTAATGTTCGGGTAATCCTGACTAGCAAGACCAGCCAGAACTTCATCAAACCAAGCGCCTGGCTGGTGCACGACCATCGCCGTGACTACTAATGGTGCGGCAACCGATTGGCTTTTCGAATCTTCGATTAACTCATTGCTCACGATGCACTAAGACTACTAATCCGAGACAAACTACTAACCTTGACTTGAATGTCTGGACAACCAGTTAAATCGGCGTCATCCGCTGATCAAAAGCAGGGTGCGATTCCTGAAGGCACTATTTCTATTGGTGTAGGCCTGCTAATTGCGGGCGTGACAATTTACATCTTTTTCAAAATCGGTCAGCAAGCTCTTGGCCAAGAAGAATTTAAACCGCTTGTGTCGCTTTGGTTCGTTATGTTTGCGATAGCGCCTGGATTCTTTCTGCCGGTAGAACAAGAACTAAGTCGCGCGATTGCACACCGTCGCGCACTCGGTCAAGGCACAACTCCAGTCGTAAAAAAGGTTGCACTTTTGTGTGGCGCAATTGTGGCTTTTTTGGTCGCATTGATACTCGTGCTATCTCCAGTTATCAATGACAACCTCTTTGAAGATCAAGCAATCATCACAGCAAGTTTGGCTATCGCAATCGTCAGTTACGGCTTGCTCTATTTCACCAAAGGTCTCTCGTCTGGTTTGGGCAAGTTTCCTGCGTATGGTTTCATCGTTGGTTCAGACGGTGCGATAAGAGTCATCGCGTGCATGATTTTGTTAGTTGCCGGCGTCACTGCGCTTTCTGCATATTCGATAATTATTGTCATCACGCCAATCATCGGAGTGACGATCATTTATCTAGGCGGTCATTTACGCACTGACCCGGGCCCCCCTGCTGGCTGGTCAGAGATTACAGAGAATCTTGTCTGGCTACTGGGTGGTTCAATTTTTGCGGCTGCTCTA
>RFMT01000308.1 GCA_009927565.1 Acidimicrobiia bacterium | reverse complement strand
GTTGCAGCCATGACGATGACGCCTTCAGTTGTTTCGAAGCCATCCATTTCGGCAAGCAATTGATTGAGGGTTTGTTCACGTTCGTCGTGACCGCCACCGAGTCCGGCGCCGCGCTTACGACCAATTGAATCGATTTCGTCCACGAAGATGATTGCTCGACCCATTTTTCTCGCCTGCTGAAAGAGATCGCGAACTCTGCTCGCACCGACGCCGACGAACATCTCCATGAAGTCAGAACCGGTAACTGACAAAAAGCCGACACCGGCTTCGCCGGCAACCGCCCGAGCGAAAAGAGTTTTGCCCGTGCCTGGAGGGCCGACCAGAAGAACACCCTTTGGAACGCGTGCCCCAATTTCTTTGAAACTCTCCGGCATTTTTAGAAAGTCAACCACTTCGCGAATCTCTTGCTTGACACCGTCATATCCCGCGACATCAGCAAAAGTAGTTGCAGGCTTGTCCGCGTTGTAATTTTTCGCGCGACTTCTGCCGATCGACATAATGCTTCCGGCTTGACCCATGGCGCGCTTTTGCATCCAAAAAAAGAAACCCATGATCAAGATGAAAGGTAATAACAACGGAATCAGATTCGTGAAGAAATTTCCTTGTGGCGTCGAATAGTCATAGTCGACACCTTTTTCTTTGAGCAGAGTTTCATCGGCATCTGATAGAGCGACTGCACCAGTGGTGACAAACTCACCACCGTTTTTCAATGTGCCACTAATTTGATTCGACAAATTGTTGATCTCAACTTTTTGTACTTGCCCTTGCTTCACGAGTTCGAGAAATTCGGTGTAGGTAAAACTCGTGGCATTCGAGGTCGGCCAAATTCGTGGGCCAGCGATCAAGAGAACGACAACTGCGACGATTGCCCATGTTGCCCAACGGGGCATGCCCGGCTTGTCGTTTTCGTTTTTGACGTTGGACTTATTGTTTGGATTTTTGTTCGACTTTTTACCCAAAAAACTTGACGGCTTTTTGCGGGCAGCAGGTTTGCGCTTCGGTGACGAAGGTTTTGCAGGTGGCGGTGGGGGTGGAAGTTTGGTCACGGTTTCAATGATACGACCCGATTATCGGAGTGCACAATGGCTACTGTCTCGTGTCTCGCTGATGACCGCATCTAAATCCACTGTGGCGACGGTCTCATCAATTAATGTAAATGTAATGGTTCGTCGATGCTCGCGTTGTACATGCAATGAACTTGCTTCAATCACTTTGACTTATCAATACAGTCGTGCACTCGTATGGATTGATGACTTGACCGCTGAGCGAGACCCGCACGCCTATGACCTGTGTGATCGCCACGGTGTAAGAATTACGGCTCCGTCAGGTTGGAGGCTAGAAGATCGCCGCAACCGATTTAGAGTTGTAATGCCAAACCGCCTCGCGGGATGAACCATTCGCCCTGGGCTCCGCCCTATGGTCAGGAGCCCGCGGGTTCAACGAAAATTACGCTCAGAATCGCGATTTTCGCGTGGTGCGCCAGTTATGTTGTTGCACTGATACTGAGCTCAGCGATTTTGGTGGCGACCGGTAATACAGATTTAATCTCTGGACAAGAGCCCAAATGGTTTCTAGGACTTTCGGCTCTTGCGCTCTGGGTGCCATTCATGGTTGGTTTGCACCTAGTTTCTCGAAAATTCGGTACTGGAGATTTCTCGCGAGACTATTTTTTGAGTTTTCGTATCGTCGATCTTTGGGGCGTGCCAATTGGTGTTGCAAGTCAGTTGTTGTTGGTTGGCTTGGTCACTTGGCCATTTCGCGTGGCGTTTCCCGAGAGGTTTGCTCCAGAACTTGTTGAAAAGCGTGCGCGAGACTTATTTGAAAACGCAACGGGTTTATGGATGCTCGTTTTAATATTGGTAGTAGTTGTTGGTGCACCGCTGATCGAAGAATTGGTTTATCGCGGTTTGATTCAGTCGAGTTTGAATAGTCGGTTCAGTCGCAAAGTGGCGATGTTGATTGCCGCGGTTTGGTTTGCGGCGGTGCACCTAAGGCTCGTTGAGATGCCGGGATTGATTGCATTTGCCCTCGTATTGGGATTTTGTTTTTATCGAACAAACAGACTGGGTATGTCAATAATCGCCCATGTTGCTTTCAACGCAACAGGACTTTTACTAGTCGCAATTCTTTAGAAAGCAAACAGTTGCGCATGTATAGAGTTTGTCAGTAGTGGAAAATCTATTTTCAAAGCGTTGGTCGGCCCAGCAGATAACTTCGGCGATTGTTGTCATTGGTTCGACATTTATGTTGCTGATGACTCTTCATCCCGAGTTGATTCTGAGAAACAACACGCCAACAGGTGGCGACATGGGTGCACATGTCTACGGTCCTGCTTATCTGCGAGATTTTCTGCTCCCACATTTTCGTCTCACAGGTTGGAGCAACGACTGGTATTCAGGCTTTCCGATGTATCGCTTCTATATGGTCGTGCCGGCATTGGCGGTTTTATTGGTCGATCTTCTTTTGCCTTACGGCATCGCACTCAAGATTATTGCCGTTCTCGGTATTTTGACATTGCCGGTGTGTACATGGCTTTTTGGAAAGTTCGCAAAATTTTTGTTTCCAATCCCAGAATTGCTGGTTCTTGCATCAGTCGTTTTTCTTTACGACGAGAGTTTCACGATTTACGGCGGCAACATTGCTTCGACAATGGCGGGCGAGTTCTCATTTTCGATCTCGTTGTCGCTTGCTATTTTAGGTTTTGGACTATTGATTCGAGCGTTCGAAGAACACCGCGGCAAAATGCTCACTGCATTAGTCGTCGCACTAAGTGCGCTAAGCCACGGCATCGTCCTGCTTTTTGTTTTTGGTGGCATTGTCTTGCTCACCGCTATTTGGTTTGAGCGCCGAAGTGCGATGACGGCGTTGACGGTTTCAGTCACCGCGGTTTTGCTTTCGTCTTTTTGGGTTCTGCCGTTCTTGACAGGTCATGCATATATGACAGACATGAAATATGAGCCTCGCCCGAGTGGTGCAAGTGATTCGTTTTGGAGCATGTACTTTCCGTTGACGACGTTTTGGGATGTTGTTATCACTGGCTTTGCAGTAGTCGCGTTCGCAAATTTCGTCAAGATGCGCAACAAAACAGGCATGTGGATGGGCGCTTATTGCATTGTCTTGGTACTTGGCGTCTATTTTGGGCGCGAGAGTCTGCCAGTAATCGGCTTGTTATGGAATCCACGATTGTTGCCATTTTTGTATTTGTTGCGTTACTTCTTGATGATTATTGGCATATATCAATCGGCGATTTGGTTGACGACGTTTTATCGATTGCAGCAACTCGGTCGCAAAGCGTTGGTTGAGCAATCTGTTGACGGCATCAAACCTCTCGAATCAATCTCTGAAAACCCAAAGTTCAACCTGTCTTGGATAACCGCCTTCACCGTATTGGTTGTTGGAATAATCGGTTTTCGGTTTCAAGAAATGCCATTTGGCAAAATCACGACGAATGCGGCTGGCGAGACTATATATAGGTGGGGCTTCGTGTCGACCAAGGCGACCAACGACGGATTTGTTGATGGTTGGGCACGATGGAATTTCACCGGCTACGAGGGCAAGAGTGCATATGCCGAGTATCGGGCTGTTGTTGAGACCATGAAAAATATTGGTAATGACCCAAACTTGGGTTGTGGTCGTGCGCTGTGGGAGAACAACGGCGAGCTGAACAAATACGGCACGACGATGTCGCTCATGCTCTTGCCGCATTGGACAAAAGGATGCATCGGTTCTATGGAAGGTTTAAATTTTGAAGCCGCAGGAACGACGCCGTATCACTTCATCACCGCCGCCGCTATGTCAAAGCAGAGCAGTAACCCGGTTCGCGAGTTGCGTTATGACGACAACAACGCGGGTCTTGGGGTGCGCTATCTGCAAGTTCTTGGTGTTCGTTATTACATGGCGTTTACAGCCGAAGCAATACGTCAAGCCGACATGCAAGCGGCGTTGGTAAAAATTGCTCAAAGTGGCCCATGGGTGATTTACAAAGTTGAAGAAAGTGATTTGGTTGTGCCGATGTCGGTTCAACCTGTGATCGTTACGAGCAAAATTGGAGATCCAAAAGAACGATGGCTTGAGATCGGCACAAGTTGGTTTCAGCATCCTGAAGATTGGGCGGCGATGCCGGTTGCAAGCGGCCCCGACAATTGGCAAAAAGTTGAGGCTGTGGTCGACTTGAATCGCCGCCAAGGTGAACCGACAGATTCGTCTCGCAGAGTAGACATTGTTAAGCCGTCAGAGACGATAGAGAAGGTCGAGTTGACTCCAGTGCAGATCAGCAATACGGTGCTGGAAGATGAAGCAATTAGTTTCACTGTCGACAAAGTTGGAGTGCCTGTGCTTGTGCGAATGAGTTATTTTCCGAATTGGAAAGCAGAAAATGCAGAAGGCCCGTTTCGTGTTGCGCCAAACATGATGGTTGTGATTCCGACGGGCAATGAAGTTCGGTTGCACTACGGCTATTCGTTCGTAGATTTTTTTGCATACTTCATGACATTTCTTGGTGTTGCCACAATGGCGATTCGCTGGCGCGGTCGCCAAGTTGAACGAAAACGCAATTTGTTGAGCCGCTAGTCTTAACGCTCGTGCCAAATCTAGATGCGATTGTCAAGGCGTATGACATTCGTGGCACAGTGCCCGATCAGCTCGACGCAACGTCGGCACACGCACTAGGCGTTGCGTTTGCACGATTTTCGGATGCCAAAACAATCGTTGTTGCTCACGATATGCGTCCGAGCGGACTGGCTCTAATCGAGGCGTTTCAAAACGGCCTTACTGAGCAGGGTGTTGATGTAATAAATCTCGGTCTTGCGAGTACTGACATGCTTTACTTCGCTTCCGGCAAATTGAATGCGCCTGGTGCGATGTTTACGGCTTCGCACAATCCGGCTCAATACAACGGGATTAAATGCTGTTTATCAGGCGCCAGATCTATTGGCATAGACAACGGGTTGCGTGAGATGAAGGTGATCGCCCAAGACGTTTTAAACGGCAACGGTCCGGCTGCGGCAAAGACTCAAGGTGAAGTTACAAAGAAAAACATGCTCGCCGAGTTCGTAGACCATGTCGTGAGTTTTATCGACGTTGACAGCATTTCAAAACTGCGAGTTGTCGCCGACACTGCAAACGGAATGGGTGGGCTGGTTGCACCTGCGGTGTTTGATCGACTACGAGAGTTCGAAGTTGAAATAATGTACGGCGAACTCGACGGAACGTTTCCGAATCATCCCGCCGACCCAATTCAGCCTGCCAATCAACGTGACCTGCAGGCACGGGTTGTCGCTGGCAAATTCGATGTTGGTCTTGCGTTCGATGGTGATGCTGACCGGGTGTTTTTAGTTGATGAGAAGGGCAAGAGCGTTTCTGGTAGTACGACGACTGCTTTGTTGGCCTCCGTATTTTTGCGCGAGAATCCCAATGCGACAATCTTGTACAACTTAATTTGCTCGCGAATCGTGCCTGAGACGATCACGTCGTTGGGCGGCAAAGCAATTCGCACAAAAAACGGTCATAGTTATATGAAGCAAGTGATGGCTCAAACAGGTGCCGTTTTTGCTGGCGAGCATTCTGGTCACTACTACTTTGCCGATAATTATCGAGCCGACAGCGGTCTGATCGCGACAATGGTGGTTCTCGGCGAGATGTGTCGCACTGGGAAGTCTTTATCCGAGTTGCGCAAACCATTTGAAAAGTACGCCAATAGTGGCGAGATAAATACTCAGGTTGGCAATATTAACGAAGTGATCGAGCGCGTGACAAAGCAGTTCGCCAAATATCCGCAAGACCACCTTGATGGCCTCACCGTTGACTGCGGTACCTGGTGGTTCAATGTTCGCCCTTCAAACACCGAGCCACTACTGCGCTTGAATCTCGAAGCGGCAACACGCGAAGAGTGTGACGAACATGTGGCTGAGTTGTTGATGTTGATCACGGCATAGCCACCGCCTAACCACCGCAAGTGTTATCGTGAAAGCCGTGTCATCGCCAAATTCGTCGGTAAATTCGCGGTTGCTAGAGATTTTGGCTTGTCCGAAAGATAAAGGAAACTTGTTTTATCTTGCCGATGAAGAAATGTTGTACAACCCTCGTCTGCAAATGCGTTACGAAGTTCGCCAAGGTATTCCTGTGATGTTGATCGATGAAGCCGCGATCGTAAATCAAGTGGAGCACGAGCGAATAATGGCAAAAGTGGCTCAACTAAACCTGAAACCAACGTTTTAGAAAATATAAAAACAGGAGCAAAATGACCTCATCACTGGCCGCACGCAAAGATTACAGAGTTGCAGATTTATCACTTGCGCCGTTTGGCAGAAAAGAGATTCACCTTGCCGAGCATGAGATGCCAGGCTTGCGCGCCTTGCGCAAAGAGTTTGGTGCATCCAAGCCGTTAAAGGGTGCGCGAATTTCTGGCTCTTTACATATGACGATTCAGACTGCTGTTTTGATCGAAACTTTGACGCACTTGGGCGCCGAAGTCCGCTGGGCAAGTTGCAATATTTTTTCAACTCAAGACCACGCAGCTGCCGCTGTTGTAGTTGGCCCGAATGGCACGCAAGACAACCCGCAAGGTGTGCCGGTCTATGCATGGAAGGGCGAGACTCTCGAAGAATATTGGTGGGCGACAGACCAGATGATGACTTGGCCTGATGGCGATGGTCCGAACATGATTTTGGATGACGGTGGAGACGCCACGATGTTGTTGCACAAGGGTGTTGAATACGAAAAGAAGGGAGCAGTTCCAGATCCGACGACGGCGTCGAACCCTGAACTCGCAATCGTTCTTGGTCTTCTTCAGCGCGGTTTGAAGACGAGTCCAGACCGCTGGACAAAAATGTCGAAACTGATCAAAGGTGTCACTGAAGAAACGACAACCGGTGTGAAACGTCTTTACAAAATGGCCCAGGACAACGAACTTTTGTTTCCTGCGATCAACGTAAATGACAGTGTCACGAAGAGCAAATTCGACAACCTTTATGGTTGTCGTCACTCGCTAATTGATGCGCTGAATCGTGCAACTGATGTGATGATCGCGGGCAAGATGGCTGTCGTCTGCGGCTACGGCGACGTCGGCAAGGGATGCGCGCAGAGTTTGCGCGGGCAAGGTGCGCGAGTTGTCGTTACAGAGATTGATCCGATCAACGCTTTGCAAGCCGCAATGGAGGGCTACAGCGTCGACACAGTCGAGAACGTTCTTAAGGTTGCTGACATCTTTGTAACAGCTACTGGCAACGAGGCAATTATTACGGCTGAACACATGTCGAAAATGAAGCACAACGCGATTGTGTGCAACATCGGACATTTTGACAATGAAATCGATATGGCGGGACTGTCGCGAAGTGGCGCCACACGCGACGAGCTAAAGCCTGGCACCGATTTATGGACATTTGGCGACGGGCATTCTGTGATCGTTTTGGCAGAAGGACGGTTAGTAAATCTCGGGTGCGCTACTGGGCACCCCAGTTTCGTTATGAGTTGCTCGTTTACCAATCAAGTGATCGCACAGATTGAATTGTTCAATAACACCAAAAATTATCCACTGGGTGTTTATGTACTACCGAAACATCTCGATGAGAAAGTTGCGTCATTGCATCTTGATTCTCTCGGGGCAAAGTTGACAAGACTGACCGATGAGCAGTCTGAATATCTTGGTGTGCAACCAAGCGGGCCTTTCAAGGCCGAGCGTTACCGCTATTAATTGCCAATCGAGGCAAAAAGAAGTGCACGAGTGGGCCCACGCCTAAAGCGAAAGCAAAGGTTGCTACGCCGACTTGACCACCGAGCAACAAGCCCACAACTAAAACCGTGACTTCAATCGCGGTTCGCCCAATTCGAATTGGGACGCCACGTTTGGCAAGACCAGTCATCAAGCCGTCACGAGGCCCAGGTCCGAGAGCGCTACCGATGTAGAAGCCAGTACCAATCGAAACGATGACAATGCCGAGCGCCGCCATCAATATGCGAGTAAAGATATTTTCTGGCTCGGGGATGATTGCGAGTGCCAAATCTGCAACCAAACCGATTTCGAGTGCGTTGAGAATCGTGCCGAGCCCAGGTCTTTGCTTGAGCGGTATCCAGAGCAAAAGCAAAACGAAGCCTGTCATCACGATGATCTTGCCCACTGAGATCTCGGTCTGCTTGGCAACACCTTGGTGGAATACATCCCAAGGTGGCGCACCAATGTTTGCGTTCATTTGCAAAGAGATGCCAATTGCGAATAGCGCCAAACCAAAAACGCATCGAACAAGACGCTGACCAAGTCTGTCACGAAACTTAAGTTGTTGTTCTTGCACGTATTTACACTAGCCACGGCGCTTAGATTCGGCACACACAATTACGAAAATGATCAACTCGATAAATGCTCTTGGGATCGCGTTAGAGAATTGTTTTGCCTACCTTGTGGGTGCAACCTGTCCAGCATGTGGTCGAATTGGCGCATCGATTTGTGCTTCATGCTCGAAGAAAGTTGCTGATGATTGCTTAATTAATCTCAACGACAAGCAAACCGAATATCACGGGAACGTGCTCGTTGCTTTCGAGTACAACTCGGTGATTCGAAAGTTGATCTTGAATTTCAAGTACCGCAATCAAAGGTCGAGTCTGCGATTCATTGGTGACGCACTCGTTAGACGGGTGAGCGTTGAACAAAGTCGAACGCTTCAAAGTGTTGATTTAGTGACATGGGCACCGACAACTACAAAGCGCAAAGTTGAACGGGGCTACGACCACGCTGAGTTGATTGCTAGATATGTTGCCAAGCACCTAGCCGTGCCGTGTCGAAAGGCTTTGGTTCGACTGTCGGATCGTCCTCAAACTGGAAAGTCGCGCAATGAGCGACTCGTTGGACCAACTTTTTTCGCGCGAAAGTTAGACGCTGAACACGTATTGCTAATCGACGATGTGGTGACAACCGGTGCAACTCTAAACAGCGCATCTCATGCGCTGAATCAAGCAGGGGCTGGTCTGGTTACTTGCATGGCTGTAGCATCAACTGTCTTATGGCAATCCTCGACCGAGTCTTACGCGCCGGAGAAGGCAAGAAAGTAAAGGCTCTCGCCGCCATATTGCCTGAGATAAATGCATTGTCCAGCGAATACTCGACACTAAACGAAGCAGTGCTACGAGCTAAAACCGCTGAGTTCAAGTCACGAATTGAGCGAGGCGAAACCCTTGACGACTTGTTGATCGAGGCATTTGCGGTCGTGCGTGAGGCTGCGACCCGTGTTATTGGCCAGCGTCATTACGACGTGCAGTTGATGGGTGGTGCAGCACTGCATGCAGGTTGGGTTGCCGAAATGAAAACAGGTGAAGGCAAGACTCTTGTTTCGACATTGCCGGCTTATCTGAATGCACTCTCGGGTAAAGGCGTGCATCAAATTACGACCAACGACTACTTGGCCCAGCGTGACGCCGAATGGATGGGACAAATTCACAGATGGCTGGGTCTGTCGGTAGGTCTGGTTGTGCCTGGCCGGCGTGTAAGCGCAGCAGAAAAGCGAGTTGACTACGCGAGCGACATTACTTATGGCACAAACAACGAATTTGGTTTCGATTATTTGCGCGACAATATGGCAGCGACTTTGCAAGACAAAGTTCAGCGTGGTTTTAATTTTGCGATAGTTGACGAAGTCGACTCAATTTTGATTGATGAAGCACGAACACCGCTGATTATCTCGGGCCGCGTCGCAGATGCCGCAAAACTTTATTATCAATTCGCAGCGATCGTGCGCACTCTTGTTCGCGATGTCGATTACGACGTTGAAGAGGCAAAGCGAATTGTTGTGCCAACAGAATCGGGCATCGAGAAAGTTGAAAAGCAACTAGGTATCGAGAATCTTTACGACGAAGTTCAACAAAATCTCGTTCACCAACTTCAGGTTGCGCTTAAGGCGGCCGTCTTGTATCAGCGTGACAAGGACTACATAATTCAAGAAGGTGAAGTAAAAATCGTCGATGAATTTACTGGCCGCATTCTTGAGGGTCGTCGTTGGAGCGAAGGCATTCACCAAGCGGTTGAGGCCAAAGAAGGCGTAAATATCAAAGAAGAAAACCAGACTCTGGCAACGATCACATTGCAGAACTATTTCAGAATGTACGAGAAACTCTCCGGCATGACGGGCACTGCGCAAACCGAGGCCGCAGAATTAATGAACACGTACAACCTGCAGGTTGTGCCGATTCCAACAAACCGTGAGATGGTGCGTCTTGATCATGCCGACCAGATCTATAAAACCGAAGCAGCAAAGTTGGATGCGGTGGTTCGCGACATCGAATTAAAACATGCCAAGGGTCAACCAGTTTTGGTGGGCACTGTAAGCGTTGAAAAGAGCGAGCAGTTGTCGAAAAAGTTGCAGCAACGTGGTATCAGACATGAAGTTTTGAATGCAAAGCAACACACGCGTGAAGCGATGGTTGTAACTCAAGCCGGTCGTTTGGGTGCAATTACAGTTGCGACAAATATGGCTGGTC
>RFMT01000017.1 GCA_009927565.1 Acidimicrobiia bacterium | reverse complement strand
GCGATGCGCTTCTCGCCGCCACCCAGACGCGCTGCAGCACGCTTCTGGTCCAGCTGTTCGTTGATGTCTTGCATGGTGATGCTCTCTGTTCTCCAGAAAAAATAGGGTCAACCCGCCGCCTGGTAGGCGTCGAGCAGTTGTCTGGCAGCGGTCGAAGCGGCCAATTGACCGCTTCGCACGCGTTCACTCAACTGGGGCAACAAGGCTTGCACGCGCGGTTGTGCGCGAAACGTTTGCTTGAGGCCGGCTTCAATGCGCTCCCACATCCAGGCCTGGGCCTGGCCTTCTCGACGTTGCGCGAGTTTGCCGTTGGCCGCTTGCAGGCGTCTGAATTCACCCACCGCCGCCCAGAAGGCGTCGACGCCCTGCCCCAGCAAGGCGCTGATCTTCACCACCTGAGGGTGCCAGAGTGACTCGTCGTGGTGGGCATGATCGGGATTGCCATGCAGACCCAGTAACCGCAGGGCACTGGTGATCTGCGCTTCGGCGCGCGTGGCCGCGGCGGGGTCGATGTCGGCCTTGTTGATCACCACCAGATCGGCGAGTTCCATCACGCCCTTCTTGATGGCCTGCAAATCGTCCCCCGCGTTGGGCAATTGCATCAGGCAGAACATGTCGGTCATGTTGGCGACCGCCGTTTCGCTTTGGCCCACACCCACGGTTTCCACGATCACCACGTCGTAGCCGGCGGCTTCACAGACCAGCATGGCCTCGCGGGTTTTCTCGGCCACTCCGCCCAGGGTGCCGCTGGACGGGCTGGGCCGGATATACGCTTGTGGGTGAACGGACAAATGCTCCATGCGCGTCTTGTCCCCCAAGATGGAACCGCCTGAGAGGGTGGATGAGGGGTCAACAGCCAAGACCGCGACACGATGGCCCTGGCCGATCAGAAACAGTCCCAAGGCTTCGATGAAAGTGGACTTGCCCACGCCCGGCACCCCGCTGATCCCCAGACGAAACGAGCGACCGGTGTGCGGCAGCACGCCCGTCAACAGTTCATCCGCCGACTGGCGGTGATCGGCCCGGGTGGACTCCAGCAAAGTGATGGCCTTGGCCATGGCACGCCGTTGCGCGGTTGCCTCGCCATGCAGCAAGCCTTGCAGGAGTTGGTCAGGTGTCACGCGTCACCAGCGGTTGTTGTGGCGTGGACGTCTCAGCCCACGGCCTGTCTGATTTGCTCCAGCACGTCCTTGGCGCTGGCAGGAATCGGCGTGCCCGGGCCGTAGATGCCCTTGACACCCGACTCGTACAGAAATTCGTAGTCCTGGCGCGGAATCACGCCCCCACAAA
>RFMT01000018.1 GCA_009927565.1 Acidimicrobiia bacterium | reverse complement strand
GTGCCGACATTTGATGGTCGCTACTGCGCATTTCTTCGACGACCAGCGAACTCAAGTGCCAGCACTGCGCCAAGCCAAATAAAAACTCATAGTGAAACTAGCTCTGTTGTTGCATCAAATACGCCGAGCAGTCAAACTGTGCCCGCCGCTTGGTATGCAGACCCATCTGGAAGATTCGAACTGCGCTATTGGAATGGCAAAGAATGGACCGAACATGTTGCTCGCTCGGGCCAACAATTCACTGATCCACCAGTTGCTTAAATAAACATGCGAGCCACCTCGCTCGGCCATGCCGGAATACTTATTGAGGCAGGTAGTTCAAGAGTTTTGTGTGACCCATGGTTTGTGCCAGCATTTTTTGGCTCATGGTTTGTTTTCCCACGAAACGACCAGTTGGATGCCGAACTTCTGGCAAAAATCGAATCTCCAACACACCTATATATATCGCATATTCATGGCGACCACTTAGATGAGGCTTTCTTGGCAAGTCATGTCAGTCGAGATGCGACTGTTTTATTGCCCGAATTTCCGAGCCACGAGCTTGAACGGCGACTTTCAGGTCTTGGCTTTACAAAGTTCATCAAAACCGAAAATGGTAAAGAAATTGCAATTGATAGCGAGACCAAAATTGCTATTCATGTTGAAACTTCGATCACCGATGGTCCGGGTGGTGACTCAGCAATAGTCGTTAGCGATAAAACGGCAAGACTTGTAAATCAGAACGACTGTCGAACTGGTGATCTCGATGCTTTGCGCAGTCATGGACCAATCGACCTGCACTGGTTGCAGTACAGCGGAGCGATTTGGTATCCGATGGTTTACGAGCAAGACGCGACGACGAAGCAACATCTTGCACGTGCAAAGGTCGAAAGTCAATTTGCCAGAGCCCTTAAATATGTTGAGCGTCTCAATGCTCGAGCAGTCGTGCCTTCGGCTGGGCCCCCATGTTTTTTGGATGAAGACTTGTTTCATCTAAACATGATCACGGGAAACGAAACTTCGATATTTCCTGACCAAACAAAATTTCTAGACCGACTACGCAAACTTGGTCGCGACCAAGACATTTTGGCAATACCTGGAACCGAAATTGAAGTTTCACCAGAAGAAATCTCTGTATCGCTGCCAAAAAATGTCAAAGTTTCAGAAATTTTTACTCACAAAGAAAAATATTTGCGTAAATATCAAGCTGACTGGTCGGAATGGCTGCAAGCCGAAAAGGATAAATGGTTTGCAACCGCATCAAGTAAAAAAATTGATCTAGTCAGTGAATTACAAGCCTGGTTCGAGCCGTTACTGGCAATTTGCCCAGCACTTCGCTCTGGCGTTGGCGCAAACTGTCTAATTCGAACTCGCGACACTGAAATCTTGATCAATTTCCAAGAAGCCAAAGTAGAAAATTTTATTGACCAAACATTCGGATTTAGATTCGACATCCCACGCGAACTTCTAGAAACTATCGTTCACCAAAAGGCAGTTGACTGGTCGAATTCATTTTTTCTCTCATGTCGATTCACCGCGTGGCGATCGGGCGAATTTAATGAATATTTGTACAACTTCTTCAAGAGTCTTTCAGTTGAAAGAATGACCCGCACCGAGCACGAAGCGGCCGAAAGACTCAATTTCAACCGAGATCTCAGTGAAGAAATCGAAATTGGTGACTACGTAATGCAACGAAAGTGCCCGCACCGCCAGGCTGATCTGTCGGTATTCGGTGAGATCGATGGCACTATCCTTACTTGTTCATTGCACGGATGGCGATTTGACCTGACCGATGGACATTGTCTTAATGCAGAAAACCGACCGCTCAAAGTGCGCAAGAAAGTAATTTAATTTTCTATTCGTGTTGACTATTGCTGGCTTGTAATCGGCAGTTCAAACCAAACTGTTGCACTGTATTTAACTCCACTCGTGATAGGTGCGCTTAAGTGCGGATGCGTAACCAAACTGGGCCATGCAATCATCTCACCGATTTTCATTTCGCGGTTTGAAAACTTCTGTTGTGGAAACTGCAGTTCAGCGCCTTGATAGTTATCGTTTAATTTGATGCTTGCGGAAACCTGGGCGACATCATGATGCATTCGCAATTCTTCTTGTTGTCCAACTTCGTATTTGATTACAAACACATCTTGGATGCCGTGATAATCAATCAATGGCCATTGCTTTTGTAGTTGTGGCCAAATGCGCAAGCCAAAATCAACCTCGACAGCATTAAACAATTTTGGGCTGATAACTGCAAGTGAAACCTCATGACCTGGTACTGGATCATGTGGATTGACTTCGAATACTCCAGTAAGTTCAGCAGCACGAATCAACGCATCACAAAATTCTGGGGTCCAGCAAGAAAGTGCATATATTTCGTTCGCAACTTTTCTGACTTCAGACGACGAGTCAACTGCGTCTTGATATCCCAAAATTCGCTCAAGGTCGGTTGTCATTAACTCTCCATCGATTC
>RFMT01000175.1 GCA_009927565.1 Acidimicrobiia bacterium | reverse complement strand
TTTCGTTTCCTAGTTGTGGTACGAGTCCACTTAACCATGGTGCCCTATGTCCCAAATTGAATTTGTTGTAAATGACATTGTGCTTTGTGTTTCTTAAAAACTCCACAAGTGGCGGGTAAGTACTGTCGTTGTCGCACAACCAAATTTCGTTTTGACCCATATTTTCTAGCCACTTTAAAAGTTGCTGTAGGCATGAAAGACGATCACGCACGGTGATAATCACCGGATATTGCCGAACGGCCATTAAGTTATTTGCCTTGTAAGAATTTGGGGATTAATCGTCGAGCTTTTCTTGCAAGTCGATATGACCGAGACGACTCGAGAGCCTTTACTCTCGCGCGAGACGCGTCGCGTTGGGCGGTGAGTTTGTCGATTCGTGCAGTCAATTCGACCAGATCAGCGTGAATCTGAGCGCGCTGTGCATTTGTAACCGCCAAGTCGCGCGATAACTGTTCGACTTGCGTCGCCATTGGTTTGCGTTCGAGCACAAACTCGGCGATTTTGGCTTCCGTATATTGACTGAATTCTTCATATTTCATTCGCAAGCCATGAGCTTCGGCGAAGAGCTCAGAAATTAAGAGGTCATACTCTTCATTGCTTGTCGTAGTCACATTTGTATTCTACCGAAGTTGTTAACCTCACCTGCTACGGCTTCTCTTGTGCCGATAAGGGCTCAGGTAGATTATTCTGCAGTGCAAATGCTCGTTGCAAAGCCTCGTCAGATTTTGAAATGGCTTGAATACTTCTATGTAGTGATTTTGCTTAGTTTGCTAACTCAAGGGCCAGTGCTGAAAATTTGGGAAGCAAGCGGCCAAATAAACGGTGAAATCATCAGTTCAACCAAGTTTGCGACGTATTTATTGGTTCAGGTTCCTGCAGTTGTACTGCTTTTTCATCGTGGAATTCCACAGAGTTTGTTGCGAGGCCCCGTAGGTGTTTTGCTCGCATTTTGTATCTGGATGTTTTTGTCCACTTTTTGGTCAACTTTCAGTAGCTACTCTCTCGTTGAGTCATTTACTTTGACTGTTACCTGTTTGGCAGGTCTGTACTTAGCGCGAAGCTTCACATTGATCGAACAACTCACTCTTTTTTTGGTTGCGATGCAACCGGGGTTGATTGCTTCGTGGTATGCAGTGCGAAACAACTGGACAGGCGCTGTCAATTTTGATGAAAACTATTGGATCGGTATCTATTTTAATCGCAACTCACTTGCCCCACCAGCCGCAGTAGGTCTTCTTGCCGCCGGTGCACTTACCTGGATCTTGATTGTTCGACGTCCAAAATATTGGGGCTTGGTCGTGCTCGTGTTGTTTGATGTGGTCTTGTTGAATCTTGGACTCTTGTTTCGTAGCAAATCATCCACTTCACTTGGGGCAATTGCCGTATTCATTTTTGTCTGGGTATTTTGGACGGCGATTCGTTGGGTTAGATCTCGTCGAGATTTCTCTGCCGACCAACTTCGGCAATATGTATACCCAGGGTTTTTGTTGACCCTTATTTTGTTGACCTGGTTCTCTTTTAGATTTCAAGAGATTTTTTCACGGGTCTTTAAAAGCGATCTTGATTTCAATGGGCGAACCACACTTTGGCGATTTAGTTGGTCAGGGTTTTTGGATAAGCCACTGTTTGGATGGGGTTGGTTCTCGGCGTGGCACACCCCTAATTTTTTTCATGACCGTGACTATTGGTGGGCGCTGACAAGTACAACGTGGTCACACAGCGGGGTGATGGACGTCTTGCTTGGTGGTGGAGTTGTCGGCGCGGCTCTTTTGGTTTTGGCCATATTGTGGAGTGGTGCTCGACAACTTGAGCGTGTATTTACACAGACTGCCGGTCAGTGGGCTTTTGCCGCAATCTGGTTTGTCATTGCCGCATCAACACAAGAAAGTTTTATTGTCGGCAATCATTTTTTGTGGTTGCTTCTCGTTGCTTCAATGGCTGGAAGCAAAAATGAAAACCGTGAGACAGTAAAACTCAGTTAGCTTTTATTGCTCTTCAAGCAAACGAATCATGTATTCGCGAGCATCTTTAGTAGATGTGACGAGGCTATTTTGGTCGATTGATTTTGCTGGCACATGTGAAATAAGCGGGTGGCGAGGTCGTTCATCAATTTCGCCAATGCCAAACAGTTCTTCGTGAACTTTTTCGCCGACGCGTAAGCCAACAACTTCAATTTTGATTTGTTTTGAACTGTTGCGCACAAGTTGTTCGGCAACTTCGTAAATGTTCACCGGCTTACCCATGTCGAGTACCAAAATTTCACCAGTTGAGCCGATTGCTCCAGCTTGAATTACCAGTTGTACGGCCTCGGAGATTGTCATGAAATAGCGCGTAACACCACGATGTGTAACTGTCACAGGACCACCCTTGGCGATTTGATCTCGAAATGACATCAACACACTTCCGCGTGATCCCAAAACGTTGCCGAAACGAACAGAAATATATTTTCCTGCACCAGATCCGTATGCAAAATCGGCTGTTAAACGTTCGGCAATACGTTTTGAGTAGCCCAAAACACTTATTGGGTTTGCGGCTTTGTCAGTTGAGATATTTATGAAGACTTCGACACCAGCACGACGTGCTGCTTTGAGCATTGTAAGCGTGCCGAGCACATTTGTTTGGTATGCCTCATTTGGATACCTCTCAAGTAACGGCAAATGTTTTAGTGCTGCCGCGTGAAAGACAACTTGAGGTTTACGACTTTCAAAGATTGAATTAATTGCTGTTTCGTCTCGCAAGTCTGCCAAAACAGTTTGTGGTGTGTCGAGAAGTGCGCGACCATAAATTGAAAGTTGTACTTCATGTAGTGCACTCTCGTCGCGATCAAGCATGATGATCTCTGCTGGATTAAACCTGACCAGTTGTCGACAGAGCTCGCTACCGATGCTGCCTCCGGCGCCAGTTACCAGCACGCGTCTATTTACTAGATATTCAGAAATTTCATCTAAGTTGATTTTTACTCTTCGTCGACCTAGAAGGTCTTCGTCTGTCAAGTCGCGAATATCGCTTGCGTCTACTGGTCGTTCGTCAAGATTTTGAACCGCGGGCAAAATCTTGACTTCAAGTTTGGCGATTCGAGCGAGTTCGGCGATTTCACTAACTACGCCTGACTCTGCCGAAGGAATAGCAATCAACAACGTATTTGCACCCGTGCGGCTTGCTGCTTTTTGTATTGACTCGCGTCCACCCAATACAGGTACACCTGAGATGCTCAGGCGATGAGTGGATGAGTTGTCATCTAAGAATCCAACAGGCAGATAACTCGAGTTTGGGTTGCGTAACATCGTGTTGACAATTTGGATGCCACCTTCACCAGCGCCGTAGATCAGAATTTTCTTGGCCGTCAGTTCAGATGGTCGGCGAAGTTGCTCACGAACGAGACGCCATGTATAACGACTCGCTGCAGTAAAAAACAAACCTAAGATTCCACCTGTGATGATTGCGCTTCGAGGAAACGCGTCGATTGATCGGTCGGTGAATCTAATTGCCAACAAGATCGTTGTTGTAATGAACGCCGAGAGAATCAGACCCTTAACTTCGTCAAAACTTCCATACCGCCACCGTCGACGATAGATACCGACGATGTAACCCGTGATTGCTTGTACAAACGCGACAATCGGCAAAGCACGATAAAGAATCCCTTGTACCGCATTGCTAATGTCTCGTTCTTCCTGCAAGTAAGCCCGCAATACAAGGGCCAATGCGGCCGCTGCTGACCACGCAAGCACATCAAGAACGAATTGGACGACTCCAGTTACTGAAACAAAACTTTTGCTTTGACCGACTCGCTCTGCAAAAAGTGCAAGGCGGGTGCGAGAGTTTAGTTTTTCGGCCATTATTGCGTTATTAGCGCTGAACCTAAGATTTGATTTCCAGACTTCTCAACTACTGACCAAGATCTTTTGACCGCAAGTGAATCAGCTGAATCTTTAATTACAGCGATCAAAAATACACCGTTGTTTGATGGCGCCAAATCTTCAGCACTTAACTGGTCAAGCGACTTCGTGATTGACACTTGGCAGCCGAGAGTTTTAGCCAATGAGGTTGCAAACCGTGTTTCAAGCACGTTTGCTCCGATTGGCAAAACCTTGATTGAACCAATCGCAGATGTCGATGCTCCGCGCAGTGCCGCGGCCAAGAGTTGCAGCGAATTTGATTCATCGCTACTAGAAGCTTCGCCTAAATAATTTTCATAACCAACTGCGGCGATTAGGCCCTTTGCGGTTCGGATCTTTGAGTCGGTGACAACCAATTGAATCAAGATGAGCAGTCCAAAGACCAGACCAACAAGAAGGCCAAATATGTAAGAACGGCGATCAACAGTTTCAA
>RFMT01000266.1 GCA_009927565.1 Acidimicrobiia bacterium | reverse complement strand
AAGATCGTTTGAGTCGGCGCTTTACTCGCGATAATGCGTAGGGCGTTAATTCTTCGACTTCAGCATCAAGGTTTTTTCTACTTAAGTGCTCAGAAATTGCTTTTGTGGCGCTAATGAACGCGTACGGTTTTTCATCTGCTGCTATTGAAACTGATCCTGGTACTGATCGCCAGTGATATAGCACCTTTGGAATATGGGCAATACGTGGCGTCTTTTCAACAACTCGCAGAATCAAGTCGTAGTCTTGCGAACCCTCAAACCCCCGCCGGAAACGTCCGACGGCGTTTACCAATTCGCGTCGGATTACTGAAAGGTGTGAGCAATAGTTATGGGCAAGCAGTCTTTCGGGCGACCACTTGGGTTTCTTGAACTCGTCATAATGGTTACCATCAACCGTTATTTTGTCTTCATCGGTGTAGATGTAATCAATTTCTGGAGCATGTTTAATTCGGTCGGCGACATCGGCTAGGGCATCGGTGTGAAGCTCGTCGTCGTTGTCTAGTAAGACAACATATTCACCAGTCGCAAGAGAAAGCGCATCGTTGCTGGCCTCGACAATTCCTCCATTTTCTGACCGAAAATAGACAACGATTCGACTATCTAAGACTTGAAGTTCTTTCAAACGTTGGGCGACATAAAGATCTGTTGATTTGTCATCTACGAGGCACCATTGCCAATCGGTAAAGGTTTGCGCGTACACCGACTTGATGCACTGTTCAAATGCCTCATGTGGGGGATTAAAAACCGGCGTGATGATGCTGAGCTGCGGCCGCATCGGCACTATTTCACGATGCGTTTGATGATTCGAATTGGCAACATGACTTTTCGACCGATTCGCCATGTCGCCGAGGTGTGAAGAGCTTCAATTTGAGTACGTAGCTCCTTGTTTGTTTTTTCAATTTTCAATAAGTCAGCCAGTGCCTGTTCAAGTCGAGCAATGTGCGCGAGATGGCTCTTGATATGTTCGTTTGCATCACCGAGTTTTCGTTCAGATTCGACATACATCGCGTGATATCGAGCCCGCAAGATTGGAAGTTCACTGGCTTCTGCAGCAGCACCTATTGCAAAATCACGAGACTGCAAGAGCGCAAGTTCAAGTTGCATTATTTTGCCTTCGGCTATTTGCAAATCATGTTTCAGTTGTTCTAGTTCTAGAGCCAGACCTGTCTGCAATGTTTCTGGAGAGACTGGAGAATTGCCATCCATAAGCGAGATATTTCAAGTCTATCTGAATGGCGCAATGGTAACTTGGAGATCAATGCAACAGATTAAAGAGATTGCTGCTTCACGCAACTTGTTATGGAACTTGACTCTGCGTGAACTACGTAGCAAGTATCGCCGATCGGTGCTCGGCTGGTCGTGGTCGCTTCTCAATCCTTTGGCGCAAATGGCGATCTATACATTTGTTTTCGGCTTGTTGTTTGGCGCTAAAGCGCCGGTTGGCAATCCTTCTGGTATCACTACATATGGCCTGTACCTACTCACCGGAATAATTCCATGGGGTTTTTTCGCTCTCATCTGCAGTGTTGGTTTGCAATCAATCTTGAGCAATACCAATTTGGTGCGCAAAGTTGCATTTGCTCGAGAAAGTCTTGTTTTGTCGCAAGTGTTATTTTGCTTCGTTCAATTCTCAATAGAGATGAGTTTGGTCTGTTTGGCTTTGTTGATCGCTGGTAGTGCGATTCTCCCGTGGCTACCTATGACTTTGCTACTAATGGTTCTAATGGCCTGTTTTGCTGGCGGAATTGCACTTGTGTTGAGCGTCAGTGCGGTGTTTTTTCGTGATTTGCCATATTTGTGGACGATTATTAATCAACTCTGGTTCTTTGCAACTCCAGTAATTTATGACCCCAAAATCATTGAGGGAAAAGTTCCATTGACTCTTGAGAAAATTCTGCATTGGAATCCGACAGCAGTTTTCATTCGGGCATTTCGAGCAACGACCTATCACGGCACTGCTCCAAAACTTCAAGACGTTGGTGCCTTGATCGTGGAAGCGATGATCTCACTAATCTTTGGTCTCGCAACCTTTAACAAACTGAAGCGACGGCTAGCCGAAGAGCTTTAAACCATTTCAGCGGTGGTGTCGCTCAAGACTCCAAGTTGAGTTGATTGCGACTATGCCTTCGTCAAAGACATTTGCCTT
>RFMT01000019.1 GCA_009927565.1 Acidimicrobiia bacterium | reverse complement strand
GTGCACATTGAATCTCAGCCAATTTTCACAATGATCAAATTCGGTATTTCCCGTTGAGTCAGTTATCGCGGCTGACACGAAGTACGTGCCTTCAAGCAGTTTTGTCGACTCGATGTTCAATATTGCAGTTGCTGGGCCGTCAAGAACGCGCATTGTGTTTGTGCCACGCTGAGTCGATGTTGCCCAAACTACGTCTCCGTTGAGTCGCGTTATCTGCACACGCAAGATTGGCGATTCAATTCGAGTGTGTGCAGAAATCTGAAACCGAATTTGTGCGCCTGCATTTGATTCAATAACTTGCGCGGTCGTTCCGTCAAGATTGAGCAACTCAATCGTGTTGATTCGAGCGTCTCCCGTGCCCCAACGATTACGCGATGACTCATCACGCTCTGTCTGTGGCTGATAGCTTCCACCGGTGTATGCAGCAATAACCTCGGCAGCAGGCCCCGATTGGCGAATCTGGCCTTTATCAAGCCAGATCACTTCTTTGCAGAGTTGTTGAACAAGCCCGAGGCTGTGGCTTACGACAACAATTGTGCGGCCTTCACGCCTGAACTCTTCTATTTTTTCGCTACTCTTGCGTTGAAAATCTTGGTCACCAACCGACAAGATCTCATCAATCAATAAAATTTCTGGTTCGACGTGTGATGCAATTGAAAAACCTAGCCTGACGACCATGCCGGAAGAAAAATTCTTGACTGGTGTGTCGATAAATTTTTCGAGACCGGCAAACTCCACAATGCTGGCAAACTTGTTCTGCACATCTCGCTTGGACATGCCGAGAATTGAACCATTGAGAAAAATGTTCTCAGCGCCAGTGAGTTCTGGGTGAAAACCCGCACCGAGTTCAAGCAAAGCCGCCAACTTGCCATCGACTTTTATCGAGCCTTTTTCTGGTGTGTAGATTCCGGTTAGGCATTTGAGCATCGTCGTTTTGCCTGAACCGTTCGAGCCGATTATCCCAAGAGTTGCACCATGAGCTACTTCAAACGAGACATCTTTTAAGGCCCAGAACTCTTCATACTTTGCGCGCCGTCCACGTAGCAACGCCGCCTTGATATAGCGGTTGCGTTCGTGGTAAAGCCGAAAATTCTTGGACAGAGAGCTGACTGAAATTGCACTATTTGTCATGGCGCGATTCAGTTAGCGGCACTTTGTTGTTTGCGAAGCTTCGCAAGTTGTGCCTGCACAGTGGCTGGCAGTTTGTCAGAGTTCCAGTTTGTAATCAGGTGATCACTGTGCTGAATGTAGTAACTATCTTCTTCTGAGAGATTGGCAAAATCTTGATACCACGGTAAATGTCTTGCTGAGTATGGGGGAGCACTTCGAAGTGAGTTGCCGTTTTGGTGTCCGCCGCCAGGTCGATACATCGCGAAAGTCGTGTCGATTGGTGCTTTGTAAAAGCCCGGCCAATAACATTGCCAAAATTGGGTTTCCCAGGTGATGACATCAGATTTGTGGGTGAAGTGATCAGGCAGATCATCAATTCGAAGCGAGAAACCGACCTTGTCAATCGTTGGGTTTGAATGCAGCATATGTTCAAAAACTTCAAAGACATCACCTGGTGTATTCGCATCTGGAACAACATCAGGATCTGAAATTATGAAGTATC
>RFMT01000384.1 GCA_009927565.1 Acidimicrobiia bacterium | reverse complement strand
TCAGCCTTTGACGTCTACTAGGTGATAACTCGTCTTGCCTTTGCGCAGCAACATCCATCGATTGTGCAACAAGGCGATTTTTGACAAATTTGTATGGTCATCAACTTGCTCGCCGTTTGCGCGCACACTGCGCTGAGTTAGCAACCGTCGCGCTTCACTGTTCGAAGACGCAAGCTTGGTTTCGACCAACACTGCGACTGCATCGCCGAGAGCCGCTACGCCCATTTGGGTAACTGCAACTTCGCTTGCAATCAAGTGCAATGTTGCCGGTGAGGCCGACATTGGATTGGCGCCGAACAAGACTGCAGCAGCCTCTTCGGCCGCTTCTGCTGCCTCTTGCCCATGAACCAACGCGGTTAATTCACGCGCCAAACTTCGCTGTCCAATTCGTGCTTCGGGACTGCGTTTTTGCTCGGCGACGATCTCTTTTATCACTTCAATTGGATGCAAAGAAAACTGCAGCAGCATCTTTTCAATGTCGGCATCGGCAATTTGAACAAAATACTGACGAAACTGATACGGCGAAGTGCGACGAGCGTCAAGCCAAATTGCACCATCAGCGGTCTTGCCAAATTTTGTGCCATCAGCTCGAGTCACAAGGGGCCAAGTCAAACCAAATGCTGAACGTCCAAGTTTCTTGCGAATCAAATCAATGCCGGCAGTGATGTTTCCCCATTGATCAGACCCACCCATCTGCATTTCGCAATCATGATGCTCGACAAGATGGCGGAAGTCATTTGCCTGCAACAACATGTAACTGAACTCGGTATATGAAAGACCATTTGCATCTGCGATTCTGCTCTTTACCGAGTCTTTGGCCAACATTTGGTTGACGGTGATGTGCTTACCAACTTCGCGCAAAAAATCGAGCATCGAAAACTTTCGTGTCCAGTCTGCATTGTCAACCAAAGTCGCTTGTGTCGGGCCCTTTTCAAAATCAAGAATTCGCTCAAGTTGGCGTTTAATCGACTGCACATTGTGGTGAAGAGTTTCAGCGTCAAGCAGATTGCGTTCTTCGCTTCGACCCGACGGGTCACCCACCATGCCGGTCGCACCGCCTGCGAGCGTAAACGGACGATGACCAAGAAGTTGCAATCTTCGCAGCGTTATTTGTCCTAACAAGTGGCCAATGTGCAACGAGTCAGCAGTCGGGTCAAAGCCAACATAAACACCCAACGAAGATTGTGTAGCCCGAGCTGTAAGCGCCGCACGATCAGTGCTGTCGTGAATCAAACCACGAGCAGCGAATTCTTTAACAAAATCTTGAGCGGCTACCACACTCGCAATAATAGGCGTTATTGCGAGTTATTTAGTGCCGCAATTCGTGTGCGCATCACTGTGAGCGCAGCACTTAGTTCTGCGCTCTGAACTGCACCAGGCACGGGACCACTGCCACCTTTGGTAGTCCGACGCGCAACACCCACACCAGGGTTGAGCAGGCTTACCGCATCTTGTCCGAGTTTCTTGTCGGCGGCAACTAACTGCGAGAGTTTTACAGACTCACGAATTGACTTGCTCACAAGTGCGCCGACATGAGCGTGCGCTTCACGAAACGGCACCCCGCGCGCGACGAGCCACTCAGCCAAATCTGTTGCACCCAACAACTCAGAATCGGCAGCACTTTTCATCGATGATGCGTTGAACTTTGCTGTCGCAATCATGCCAGCCAAGGCTTGCAGTGCGAGACCCACCTGATTAACCGAATCGAACAACGGCTCTTTATCTTCTTGCAGGTCACGATTATAGGCAAGTGGCATCGCCTTCAACGTCGCCAGCAAACCCGTCAGGTTGCCAATCAATCGACCCGATTTGCCACGCGCCAATTCGGCGATATCTGCATTCTTTTTTTGCGGCAACATCGACGAACCCGTTGCATAAGCGTCATCAAGAACAGCAAAACCAAACTCTTGGGTCGTCCACATCACCCACTCTTCACCGATGCGCGATAAATGTATGCCGATCATCGCTAGATCAAAAAGTGCCTCGGCCACAAAGTCGCGATCAGACACCGCATCAAGTGAATTATTGAACCGCCGCGCGAAGCCAAGTTCGCTGGCGACAAAATCTGCGTCTAACGGCAAGGATGAACCTGCCAACGCACCCGCACCCAGCGGCGAGACGTCAAGTCTTTCGATAGTTTGCGTCAAGCGATCTACATCGCGCAACATCGCCCATGCATGCGCAGCAAAATGATGCGCAAGCAAGACTGGCTGCGCGTGTTGCATGTGGGTGTAACCAGGCAGATAGACCCCGTCGGCGCCCCAACCAGACTCAGTGGCTCGAGTCGACAAGACATCGCAAAGTTCGAGAGTCAACTTTGCAACATTCGTGAGTTCACGCTTGCACCAAAGTCGAAGGGCGGTTGCCACCTGATCATTTCGACTGCGACCAGTATGTAACTTTGCACCCGTTTCACCCGCTAATTGGGTTACTCGCCTCTCAATTGCAGTATGTATATCTTCGTCACTTGCGACAAATTCGAATTTTTCATTCGAAAACTCTGCTGCGACAGTGTTCAGTGCCAGGATGATTTTCTCACTCTCGGCGAGCGTGATGATATTGGCTTGTGCCAAACCACGAACATGAGCAATTGAGCTAATAATGTCATCGCGCCATAGTTGTTTATCGAACGACAAACTTTCGGTGAACTTCAAAAGCGATTCAGCAGGGCTCGTCTCAAAGCGACCGTGCCATAGTGGCTGATCAGTCATTTTCGAGACCTGCCAACTGCTTGATATCTTTCGCGAGTCGCTTGGCTGAATAACTTGAATTGGCCACGCACAACATTGTGTCATCACCCGCAACAGTGCCGAGCAGGCCTTGCAACCGAGATCGATCAAGTGCCGACGCAACTACATGAGCACACCCTGGTGGCGTTCGCACAACAACAATCGGCTCGTTGTACTGCACATCAGCGACCCACTCGGCAAGCACTCTCTTCAATTGGTCTGGTGGCGAAAGTCGATCTGGCTCAAACTCTGGTATCGCATATGTTGTCTCGCCACTAGCGGTGCGCACCTTGACAGCACCAAGATCTTCAAGATCTCGCGACACCGTCGCCTGAGTTGCTTTTATGCCCTTCTTTTTGAGAAGTTCACGCAATTTCGGTTGACTAGTCACGGTCTGCGAGCTCACGATCTTGGCAATTAACTGTTGGCGTTGAACTTTCGTGCTCATATTGTGACCCCCATTAGATGTGCCAGCACACCGCGTGCGGCATGCATTCTGTTATGTGCTTGAGAAACAACACGACTCTGAGCACCATCGATCACCTCAGCCGTCACCTCAATTTCTCGATGAGCAGGTAGACAGTGCATAAAAATTGCATTCTTATCTGCGACAGACATGACACTGGCGTCAACTCTGAAGTTTGCGAAGTCGATCATCCGCTTCGCAGTTTCAGCCTCTTGACCCATTGAAACAAAAACATCGGTGTGCACGGCGTGAGCACCAATTGCCGCAATCTGTGCCGAAGAGTGTTGTTCGACTGATGCGGCACCCAACTTTGAAATGCGATTTAGTTCACCATCGTCGGCGCCATAGCCCTTTGGGCACCCCAATCGAATGTGCATACCCTCGAGCGCGCAAGCCTCAACTAATGACCTAGCCACATTGTTGTAGTCGCCTATCCATGAGACTGTTTTTTGATGGAGACCGCCTAATTCTTGGCGCATAGTTAGAACGTCAGCAATTGCTTGTAACGGATGCGATTGTTCGCTGAGCATATTTATTATCGGCACACTCGAAACTTTTGCCATTCGTTGCAATACCGAATGCGCAAACACCCGTGCAGCGATCACATGGTGATAGCCGGCCAAAATTCGGGTGACGTCTTCGACGGTTTCGCGGTCGTCGAAGCCAACCTCTTCGCCACGCGTGAAGATCGGATGACCACCAAGTTGTACAACGGCCATCTCCATGCTGTGTCGAGTGCGATTCGATGGCTTCTCAAAAATTAACGCAACACCTTTGTCGGCAAGTGGTCGGCCCAATTTTGAAATATCGGCCTGCGCAAGGGTCAAAACAGCGTTCAAGTCACGCGCCGAGAGGTCGGTAACGTCCAAAAAGTGACGCACGCTCATAACACCGCCTTCATAATTGCAATTGCTTCGTCGATCTCTTCTGAGCTGACCGTGAACGGTGGGGCCATGCGCAATGCGTGACTCGTCACACCGTTGACGACCAAACCTCTTTCGAGCAACTGTGATGCAACTTTCTTGGCATCCAACTCTGGTGACAACTCTGCGGCTAACAACAAACCTCGCCCGCGCACATCGACGACAGCATCGATAGTTCGCAGTTTCGCCGTCAACTCTGCGCCTTTTTGAACTACAACCTCGGGAGCGTGCATATCAATCATCAATTGCATCGTCGCTCTCGCTGCCGCCGTGGCCAATGCAGTGCCGCTATAAGTGCTGCCATGATCACCAGGTTTAAAGACGCTTGCAATCTCTTGACTTGCCCAAAGTGCGCCGATTGGCATTCCGTTTCCCATCGCTTTAGCCAGCATCACTACGTCAGGCTTTATTCCAGCATGCTCAAAGCCAAACCATTTTCCGGTTCGTGCAAAACCAGTTTGAACTTCATCAATCATCAACAAGATGCCTCGATCAGTGCATATTTTTCGCGCTGCCTGAAGATATTCGACCGAAGCGGGCACGACGCCGCCCTCGCCCTGAATTGTCTCAAGCAAAACTGCGGCAACTGTTTCATCAAGAGCCGCCTCAAGTGATGCAATGTCGTTGAACACAACATGTCTAAAACCTTCGGGCATCGGCGAAAATGGCTCGTGCTTTTCAGGCTGACCTGTTGCCGCCAGAGCTGCGAGAGTTCGTCCGTGAAAACTTCCAAGTGCACTCACGACAACATGTTTGCCGCGACCGCCAAACTTACGCGCCAATTTGATGCCAGCCTCATTTGCTTCAGCACCTGAATTGCAAAAGAATACTTGGCCATATCCGGCGTCTTCACCACAGGCATTGCTTAGCAACTTGTCGACCATCAATGCGGTTTGAGTCGCAACAGGGTTGGCAAAAAAGTTGCTGACATGTAAGAGAGTGCTCGCTTGTTGCGATATCGCCGCAGCGACTATTGGATTACTGTGGCCGAGCGAAGTAACAGCGATGCCACACAGAAAATCTAGATAACGCTTACCGTTTACATCCCATAATTGGGTGCCCTGACCGCGTTCAAACATAACTTGAGGGGCGCCGAACACGGGCATAAACGGACACGAGGGTCGCGAGTTGAGTAGGAGGTCGCAGTCTTATTCTCACTGAATGCGTGCGAATTTGTCTTCGACATGTTCAACCCTTTGAAACCATCGTGCCGACACCGGCGTCAGTAAAAAGTTCGAGCAGCAAAACATGGGCAATTCTTCCGTCCAAGATGTGCGCCTGAAACACACCTCGCTCAATTGCCGAAACGCAACTCTCAATTTTCGGAATCATCCCGCCATCGATTGCCCCAGACCCGAGCAACGAGCGCAATTGCGAAGTCGTGGCTTGACGCAACAATGACTTTGCATCATCTCTATTGCTGCGCACACCTGCAATGTCCGTCAAATAGATCAGTTTTTGAGCACCAAGCGCTTCAGCCAATGCGCCAGCCGCGGTATCGGCATTGATGTTGTAT
>RFMT01000176.1 GCA_009927565.1 Acidimicrobiia bacterium | reverse complement strand
GGTGAGTTACGACATCCGCACCTTTGGCGACCCAGTCTTAAAGACGTGTGCCGCCGAGATCACAAACATCGACTCGAAGTTGATCAAACTCACTGACGAGATGTTCGAAGTTATGTACCAAGCGCCAGGCATTGGTCTTGCGGCACCACAAATTGGCGTTCAAAAGCAACTCTTTGTTTATGACGTTGATGATCAACCGCAAGTCTTGATCAATCCAAAGATCGTCGAGTCGAGTGGCGAGTGGGTTTATGACGAAGGATGCCTTTCAATACCGGGGCTTTATGTCGAAATGTTGCGCCCGAAGCTCGTTCTTGTCGAGGCGACAAATTTAGATGGCAACACGATTCAAATTGAGGCCGATGAGCTGTTGGCGCGACTGTTTCAACACGAAATTGATCACCTGCAAGGCGTATTGATGTTTGAGCGAATGACTCCCGATCAGCGGAAGCAAGCGCTCGCCGAATATCGTCGACGCGAAGAAAACAAGATCGAAAGCGAACCGACGCATCTAAGACTGTCGTGAGTTCACTTGCGCCACTGCCAAGTGCAGGTGCGTCAAGTTTTGTGTTTTTTGGAACACCTCAGACCGCTGTTCCATACCTCGAAGCGCTAGTTGAAGGCGGATTCAAAGTTGAATTGGTTGTGACCCGACCAGACGTGCGCAGGGGTAGGGGAAACGAAGTTTCTGCAAGCCCTGTGAAGGTTGCTGCACAAAAACTCGACTTACCTGTTTCACACGAAGTTTCCGATGCTCTAACTGTTGCTAGAGACAAGAAGAACCTGATCGGCATTGTTGTCGCATTCGGAGAGTTGATTTCTACAGAAGTTTTGTCGCAGATACCGATGGTCAATGTTCACTTTTCGCTTCTGCCACGATGGCGCGGGGCCGCGCCGGTTGAGCGCGCAATTTTGGCTGGCGATGACATTACTGGTGTGTGCATCATGCGTGTCGTTGAAGGACTCGATGAGGGCGAGGTTTACGCGCGACAAGAAGTCGCTATTGACCACGATGATGATGTCGAGTCACTCAAGTCAAAACTCAATGTAGTTGCTGTCAAGTTGTTGTTGGAGAAAATCGAGAACGGATTTGGAAATGGGGTTATCCAGACTGGCACACCGAGTTATGCGAAAAAAATCAAGCCCGTTGATCTTCAGATCGACTGGGGTAATTCGGCAGAGCAAATCGGTCGACAGGTGCGTGTTGGTGGCGCGTTTACATTTATCAATGGGCGTCGAATAAAGATATTAAGCGCTCGCGTTGTGGGTGAATTTTCGAGCGAATCGAAACCTGGTCAGGTTTGTGCGGTGGACAAAACCCATTGCTACGTATCAACTAGTAGAGGAGCAGTTTCGCTGATTGAAGTTCAGCCAGAGGGCAAGTCTGAAATGAAGATTGAAGAGTGGCTAAATGGTGCGCGCTTAACTGTCGATTCAGTTTTTGGTTACTGATACGCGAATAGTTATTCCTAGTTATTTTCTGTCGTCAACTTGACGTATACCAAGCGAATATTTGCAAGCGCATCTTTGAAGGTTTCGTGGTCCTGTCCGAGTCGACTGCCGAGGGCATCAACTATTGCCGCTAGCGCATCGATTGCCAGGCGGGCATCTTCAAATCTTGGTGGGTTAGCACCCAGGTGAATTGCCGCCAATTCATATAGGCCAACTACATGGTTGGCTACAACGACATTGGCAGGTGTTTCGGCAAGCCGTGCTCGGGCTTCTGCTAGCGCTTTTTCGTGTTCTGGTGTGGGGTTGTCACTCATTTGCGATACCATTATGCCTTACGTGATTGAAGAGATAGTCAAAATCTTTTCAGTTGCACAGCAAAAGTGGAAACTAGTTTCCCACCTTGCCACCAAGTTTTACAAAGTTCGTAAATTTGATCTTTGTTGCTGAGTGCGTCTCGGTCGAGCTGAAAGCTGTGGCATCGCCACGGCTGGCTTTGACCCGCGTGCCGCGACAAATCAAAATTTCGAGTTTTGAATTTTATCCAACACGAAAGAGGAGGCACAGCCGCTTGTCAAGCAGTGAACAGTCATAGCACCGCCAATTAATGAGCCGCGCTACAACGAGAGAATTCGAGCCAAACAGGTTCGACTCGTTGACGCAGACGGATCACAAGTTGGAGTCGTCAGTATCGAAGATGCACTTGAGCGATCTCGCAAGGCCGATTTAGACCTTGTTGAAGTTGCTCCGTTAGCAGAACCACCCGTATGTCGAATCATGGACTACGGCAAGTTCCGTTACGAAGAGGCTCAACGGCTGAAAGAGTCCCGAAAAAAAACGGTGCAGATCACAATGAAGGAAGTCAAGTTCAAGCCGAAGATTGCCAAAGGAGACTTTGACACCAAGGTGCGCCACATGCTCGAGTTTCTCGACGAGGGCCATAAGGTAAAAGTCACCCTGCAATTTCGCGGAAGAGAAATGGCTCATCCAGAGTTGGGGTCCAAGATTTTGGATGCCGTGATCGAGCAACTCGGTCCGATTGCCAAAGTTGACACATCGGCCCGACTCGAGGGTCGAAATATGACGATGGTTCTCTCACCAGACAAAAAAGCAGCCAAACGTCCAGCGAGCCCAAAGCCTGCTGGGACAAAACCAACAACAGTCATCACAACGCCGATCAAACAAGACAATTCAATAACGACAACCGAAACGGAGCCACAAAATGCCAAAGATGAAAACATCCAAGACAGCAAAGAAGCGATTTAAGAAAACAGGCACAGGCAAACTTCGTCGTCAGCAGTCGATGCGTCAGCACTTGTTTGAACACAAGTCGAGCGAGCGCACTCGTCGTCTTGACGGCACTGTCGACGTGCACACTGGTGATGTCAAACGAATAAAGCGTCTGCTCGCAGAGCGGTAAATCACGAAGTCAAAGATCTGTAATCAAACTTTTACTGAAAGGAAACGAAGATGGCCAGAGTTAAACGTGGTGTTCATGCCCGCAAAAAGCACAGGGCAATTCTTGAAAAGGCAAAGGGTTACTACGGAGATCGAAGCCGTACATTCCGCTCGGCAAACGAACAAGTGCTGCACTCAGGTCAGTATGCATTTCGTGACCGTCGCGCAAAGAAGGGCGAGTTCCGCAGTCTGTGGATTCAGCGCATCAATGCTGGTTGTCGTATGCATGACATGAGCTACAGCCGTTTCATTGCGGGCTTGTCAGCAGCAGGCATTACAGTCGACCGAAAAATTTTGGCCGATCTTGCCGTTCATGACGAAAAAGCATTCGCGAAGTTAGTTGAAACAGCTAAGGGCGCACTCGTCTGAGTCTTTCGCCACTCGCGTTCACGAGCAATCGAGTTCAGCGACTACGCAGACTTGTAAACGATAAATCCGAACGAGCACAAGAGAAGGCGTTCGTAGTCGAAGGCGCCACTCTGATTGACGAGGCGATTCGGGCTGGTTGGCAGATCGAGTCGCAATTTGTTGCACCCGGTGGCGTCGCTTGTTCTGGAGCAGGAAGCGCAGTAAACGATCTTGCTGCTGGTGTCATTGAGCGGGTCGCATCAACTTCGACACCGCAGCCGGTGATCGCAATTGCAATAAAAAAAGAGCATGAAATTGATGACTTGAAGAATGGCAATGAGTCTTGGGTTGTAGTAGCCGACAAAATCTCAGATCCAGGCAACTTGGGTACGATTCTGCGCTCAGCAGAAGCAGCGGGAGCAAGTGCGGTAATGCTGACGAGTGGCACCGTTGATGCTTTTAGTCCAAAAGTAGTGAGAGCATCTGCTGGAGCAATTTTTAACATTCCAGTTTTTGAGTCGGTCACACTTGACGAGGTTGCCATGCTTGGTTTTAAAACCTGGGGTACGTCGAGTCACCAACTTGACAAGTCAGTTGATTTCAATGCCGCAGACCTGTCTGGTCGGGTTGCAATTGTGCTCGGCAATGAGGCACATGGTCTGTCGATGAATACAAAACTTGATGGATGGCTGACTATCGAACACGCTGGTCGCTCTGAAAGCCTGAATGTTGCGATGGCAGCCACACTGTTGTGCTTTGAAGTTAAGCGCCAGCACAATAAGTAGCCAAGTCACGAAGTCACTGAAGACTAAAGTTAAGTAACGATGTCTGATCAAAACTCTGTTGAGTCAATGAGACTGGCAATTGGCGGGGCCAAAGACTCAGCAATGTCAGCAATCAAAAGTACGACAGACCTCGCGGGTTTGCGTGCTTTGTCAGCAGATCTAAATAAAAAAGACAGCCCGCTAAATGGCCTAAAAAGTGAAATGGGCAAACTGTCATCGGTTGAAGATAAGCGTTCAATTGGTCAGTTGCTAAATGCGGCAGCAAGCGAGATAGCCGCGGCACTTGAAACTCGAACTCGTGAATTCGCAGATAATGCGATCGCTGCTCGCATCGAACAAGAGTCGCTCGATCTGACCGAATTATTGGTGCAACGTCGAAGGGGACATAGTCACATAGTGACTCAGGCGACGCAGAGACTTGAAGATGTTTTCATAGGTTTAGGTTTTCAAATCGCCGAAGGACCAGAGGTCGAAACAGACTTTCATAATTTTGAGGCACTGAACATGCCAAAATCGCACCCGGCGCGATCTGAATTCGACACGATGTTTCTCGAATATGGTGAGCCCAATTCTGTTCTATTGCGAACGCACACCTCGCCGGTGCAAATTCGTGTAATGAAAACATGGAAGCCACCGATTTATGCGATTATGCCGGGTCGAGTTTTTCGTCGCGATACGCCTGATGCAACGCATATGCCAGTTTTTCATCAGATCGAAGGTCTCGTGATTGACAGAGGTATCACTTTCGCTCATTTGGCGGGCACAATCGAAGCCTTTACCAAGGCATTTTTCGGTAACGAGTTCACGAGTCGCCTCCGTCCATCATTTTTTCCGTTCACTGAGCCAAGCGCAGAGTTCGATATTCGTCGTGCCGACGGCGAGTGGATTGAACTCGGCGGTTGCGGCATGGTGCACCCGAATGTCTTGATCAGCGGAGGTATAGATCCGGAAGAGTTCAGTGGTTTTGCATTCGGGTTCGGTATTGATCGCATGGCTAAAGAACGGCACAAGGTTGAAGATATTCGCGAGATGTATACGAACGACTTGAGATTTTTAAGGCAGTTCTGATGAAAGTCTTGAATTCGTGGCTAAATGATTTTGGCTCATTTGGTACTGATGCCGAAAAACTCGCTGATGCGATGACGAGTCTTGGATTAGCAGTTGAGTCAGTGACAACTGTTGGTAGGCCCGTCAAAGGTGTAGTTGTAGCCAAGGTCCTGCGTACCGAGCGTCACCGTGACGCCGAAAAAGTGCACCGCGTATATGTCGACGCAGGCGACGGCAAAGAATTGCACGTTTGGTGCGGGGCGTTCAATATGAAGTCGGGTGATTTGATTCCACTTGCAACACTCGGCACCACTATGCCTGACGGTCGAGTAATCACGGCGCGCGGGATTCTCGGTATTGAGAGTCACGGCATGCTTTGCTCGGGCACCGAATTGGGTTTGACCGCAGATGCTGATGGCATTTTGATTCTGCCGAACAAGCTCAAACTTGGAACAGATGTATTCAAGGCACTTGGCATCGAGCAAGACCGAGTTTTCGATTTAGATGTGACTCGCAATCGCCCCGATTGCAACGG
>RFMT01000240.1 GCA_009927565.1 Acidimicrobiia bacterium | reverse complement strand
CCAGAAGCGCAGGTGCAACAGGCTCCATTGCGACCATCAAAATCGCTTCTAGCGCGCGAACCGTTTCTGGATCTAAGTTGGACTCATCTTTGCTCATTTTTTATCCCTCGTAATTGTCTATGGCGATTGACTCGTCTTCGACACCCAACCAAACAACTTCAATATCCCCAAACCGACGCAGTTGCTCTAATTCGACGCGACCTTGCTTATAAAGTTCGAGGATCGCCAAAAAGCGAACAACAACTTCAATCTTGTCGGTGATGCCATCAACAATGTTGCGAAATGTCGTGCGTCCCGCTTGTCGCATGTGATCAGCGACCGAAATGATCGCCTCGGCAACACTCGCACGAATCGGTGCCACGTGCTCTAGACCAATCACCTTCGGTGCCTTTGGCGCTGTCGCCCGCATAAACGCTCTTTGCACTCGCAACGGACTGACACCCTCGAGTAGATCAGGCATCAAAGATGCGAAGCGTTCTTCGGGCCCTGCCATCCGCGGAAAACTCAGGTCAGCGCGACTTACCAAATCACTGAAGACCGTTGCGACATCTTTGAATGTCTTGCAGTCGAGCAGGCGCGCCAACAACAGGTCTCGCTCTTCCCACAATGCCAACTCGTCATCAAGGTCACCATCATCTTTGCCGGGCAACAGTCGTCTAGTTTTCAACTCAATTAAAGTCGCAGCAATCAACAAAAACTCGGTCGCAAGTTCAAGATCCATAGTTTGCATCTTGGCAACTTCGTCGAGGTAAGCCGTCACAATTTTCGACAACGAAACCTCGTGAATATCAACTTCTTCCTTCAAAATTAGGTGCAATAGCAATTCAAACGGGCCGTCAAATGTTGGCGTTGAAACTGCGTATTTCATCACCTGCGAGATTACCTCCCCACGCCTTTCAATGTCGGCAACTAAGGTTGAAATATGACCCGAGTTCTGTCGTGCATACAGCCCACCGGCGAAGTGCACCTCGGCAATTATCTCGGCGCTTTGCGAAATTGGGTTGCGGGGCAAGACAAGGCCGATGTCTTTCATGGCATAGTCGACCTACACGCGCTGACAGTTACAGAAAAACCAGGAATAATCGGCACAAACACGCTGCAACTCGCGGCGATGCTCTTTGCCGTTGGGTTAAACCCCGATGTTGCGACAGTTTTCGTGCAGAGCCACATCGCCGAACACAGCCAACTTGGGTGGATAATGGAGTGCACTGTCTCGTTTGGCGAACTCAGCCGAATGACTCAGTTCAAGGACAAATCGGCAAAACGCGAAGCCGAATTTGTTTCTGCAGGCCTGTTTACCTACCCCGCATTACAGGCTGCCGACATCTTGCTTTACGATGCCAACGAGGTGCCAGTCGGCGACGATCAGCGGCAGCACATAGAAATAACCCGCGATATTGCAATTCGATTCAACCATCGTTTCGGTGAGACATTCGTGATTCCTAAAGCAGTGACACCTGCAAGTGGCGCCCGTGTGATGGACCTGCAAAACCCAACATCCAAGATGTCCAAATCAGGCGACGACGATTCGGGCGTCATATATCTGCTTGATGAGCCGGCGAAAATCGAAAAAAAGTTTAAGCGTGCGGTTACTGACAGCGACTCTGATGTCATCTTTGATCGCGAGCGTAAACCCGGGATCGCAAACCTGCTCGAAATTTTGGCGGCGGCAACTAACTCGACACCACAAAAGACTGCCGAAAGTTACACACGTTACGGCGACTTGAAATCTGCGAGCGCCGATGCTGTTATCGCGATGCTCGCACCGATTCAAAAACGTTACAACGAACTTCTAGGTGATAGAGCCGAATTGATGCGACTCATCCACAAAGGTAATGATCGCGCCCAAGTTGTTGCGAGCACAACACTCGCCCGCGCGCAAAAGTCGATCGGTTTTCTGACCAGCAAATAGGCTAAATTTCATCGGCGCTTCGAAGCGCCATGAGATATTTTGCCAAATCGCCGTCATCACCATCAAGTGAACCTGCGACAAGACGAACTGTAGTTTCTTCGCTACCGATCTCGCGCAGCATTCGGGCACCAATAGCTTCGTGATCGTGATATTGCGAAAAGCGCTCTCCTGCCCTTCCCAAGATTGTTGCAAAAACACGTGAGACTACTCCAAGGTTTGATTCTGTTTTACCAACATCGTGAAGTAGCGAAGCCCGCACAGCAGCGATTTCAGCGCTCGGCATTAGATCAAAAAAACGCTTGCGCACAATGAGGCTGTGCCTTTTGTCAGACAACGACATCTGTGACCAAAGTTCAAACTCGCTAGGCGTCAGCACAACACGTGCCGAATCAATTTCAACTTGCGAAAGTTCTCGGCGGTCAAGCGACGTGAAAAACGCTTCACAAGATGCAAAGTTGAGTCATCGAACTGCTCGCGCTCGAGGGTGCGCCTCTCGATACATCTCGTAGAGAACTTCATTGTCGACGCGGGTATAAATCTGCGTTGTGCTAACGGACGCGTGACCTAGCAATTCTTGAACCACGCGCAAGTCGGCGCCATGAACCAACATGTGCGTCGCGCACGAATGTCGCAAGGAGTGCGGCGAAATTTCGTTGATTTTTGCCATTGCGGCATACTTTTTGACGATATTAAAAATCGCTTGACGTGAAAGTCTTGTGCCGTGCACCCCAAGAAACACAGCGTCGCTATCTTCGCGACTTGACCAAGACTCGGGCACAAGTGCCGGCCGGCCACCTAGATCGAAATAATCGTTGAGCGCATCGTGACATGGTCGACCAAACGGCACAATGCGCTCTTTTGAACCTTTGCCAAACAGGCGCACCAAAGATTCTTCCATATCAATGTCGCTCATCGACAACGTGCACACTTCCGCTACACGCGCACCAGTGGCATATAGAAACTCAAGTATCGCCCGATCACGACGAGCAAATGAGTCAACTCCGCGCACCGCACTGAGCAAAAGCGCAACTTCGTCTTCAGATATTCCTTTGGGCAAGCTACTCGGCACCTTGACGCCATCAACTAG
>RFMT01000112.1 GCA_009927565.1 Acidimicrobiia bacterium | reverse complement strand
TCTGGGTTGCCATAGTCGTGACAAGTGCGATTTGGCACGAATCAAAGCCCTAAAATTGATGCTTGCATAACTATACATATACCCGTATAATCATACATCTATGTTTTCAGTAGGCATTTTGGGGGCGTCAGGCTTTGTCGGCGCAGAACTGCTGAGGCTTTGTGCAAGCCATCCTGAATTTGAGGTCGTATATGCCACCGGTGATTCACAGGCAGGGGCTCTGGCTTCGACGCTGTATCCCAGCCTGACGACTGCGTATCCAAATTTGGTGTTTGACGAATATTCGTTAGATCAAGCACTGAAATGTGACGTTGTTTTTTTGGCTTTACCTCATGAGGCCAGTCTCAAAATCGTGCCGCAGCTAATAAATAAGGTTCGACTGGTTGTTGACTGCAGTGCAGCATTCAGATTGAAAGATCCGACTCTTTATCCAACTTGGTATGGCTTTGATCATGACCAACCAAACGAATTGGAGATGGCTGTTTATGGCTTGCCTGAGTTATATCGCCAAGATTTACTAACTGCGAGGCTAATCGCAACACCGGGTTGTTATGTAACGGCAGCGAGTTTGGCCCTTGCGCCTTTAGTTAAGGCTGAGGTTATTTCAACAAACGGTGTAATTGTTGACGCTGCTTCTGGTGTGTCGGGTGCTGGCCGTGCGTTGAAGAACAGCAATTCTTTTTGTGCAGTCGACGAAGATTTCTCTGCATATGGTCTGCTCGATCATCGCCATACACCAGAAATTGAGCAGGTGACTGGTGCGCAGATTTTGTTCACTCCGCATCTTGCGCCAATGAATCGCGGAATTTTGGCCACTTGTTACGCCCGACCAATTGATGCTGCGAAAACAAGCACGGCATCGTTGCTCGCAGTTTTGAGTCGAGCGTATGCACGTGAGCCATTTGTGGTTGTTCGACCCGTATCACCGTCAACGAAAGCAACGCTTGGCACAAACTCTGTTCACTTATCGGCAAGATTTGATCAGCGAACCGGTTACGTAATTGTTCTGTGTGCAATTGACAACTTGACTAAGGGCGCTGCTGGTGGTGCGGTGCAGGCAGCAAATGTTGCATTGAACATTGACGAATCATTTGGTCTTACCAAAGTGGGATGTACCCATGACGAACAATCAAAGAACTGCAGTTGACCAAGCAGTAGTTGACTCGGCGCAGGTTGCAAACTTGCTAATTGAAGCTTTGCCATACATTCAAAAGTTTGCCGGAAAGACAGTAGTTGTCAAATACGGCGGCAACGCACTTGCAGGCTCAACGAACGACGATGCTTTGGCGGCTTTTGCAAAAGATATCGCGCTATTGCATGCAGTTGGATTCAAGCCTGTTGTCGTGCACGGTGGGGGTCCACAAATTTCGGCGATGATGGAGCGTCTTGGCAAAAAACCCAGTTTTCATAATGGGCTACGCATTACAGACGCCGAAACTATGGAGATAGTCAGCATGGTTTTGCTAGGCACGGTTAATCCGCAATTGGTAACTGCGATTAATCAGCACGGCGCTCCGGCAGTTGGCGTTTCTGGACAAGATGCAAACATGTTTCTTGTTTCGGCGCACGATGAGGCACTCGGTTTTGTGGGCGAGATCACAAAAGTCGATGCAACT
>RFMT01000143.1 GCA_009927565.1 Acidimicrobiia bacterium | reverse complement strand
TATTTGCTGACGCCGCGAATTGTCAAACGATCTCGCCATTCAGGCTGGCTTACGACTTCGATATTTTTAAAAGTCTTTACGAGTGTTCCAAGTGCGACCTCTGTTTCAAGTTTCGCCAATGAGGCGCCAAGGCAATAATGCACACCAGCGGCAAATGCTAATGCTTGTTTGAGTTTTTTCGTGAAAGTCAAGTTGGTGTGGGTTGGTGAAAACACTTGGGTCGTGATTGCTGGCACCCAAACTTGCGAGAACTAACGAGCCTTTAGCAATTTTTATATCTTCCTGACCAACTCGAATAACAGAATCAACCAGTGGCGTCCGAATTGTGTGTTGCACGGGGCCATTGAAGCGCAATAATTCGTCCACCATGTTTGGTGTACATCCGGTCTCGCGCATCACGGCGAGTTGTTTTGGGTGGGTGAGTAGTGCATGCATCGCATTGCCGATCAGATTGACAGTCGTTTCGTGGCCGGCGATATACAACAAAATGACAAACGACATCAGTTCGTCGTTGTTCAATTTTTCACCTTGTTCTTCTACGCTGATCAGAGATGAGAGCATGTCGTCGCCCATATTGCGACGGCGTTGCTGAATGATCTCATCGAGATAAGGTCGCATTTTGCCGATCGCAATTTGTCCTTTTTCGAGATCTTCGACGCCGGTCGTGGGCTCGAGTGTCGCGGTGATGATTTGCGACCACTCACGAAGTTCTTCGGCTCGATCTGTTGGCATTGCGAGCAAATCTGAGATGACCTGAAATGGCACGGGAAATGCCAAGTCTTCGACGAGTTCGAGGTGTCCAGTTTTTTTGGCATTGGCGAGTGAGTCGTCAACAAGTTGTTGAATTCGCGGTCGTAGTTTTTCTATTGCGCTTGGGGTGAAAGATTTCGAAACCAATCGTCGTAGGCGGGTGTGATCTGGTGGGTCGAGGTTAAGCATCGACTTACTGCGCTCATTTTCGCGTCTGAATTTTCGAGTTGGTGTCTCGGGTAGGTTTGCATTCAGCTCAATATCGCGGCTGAAGTCGTTGTTGCGCAACGTATTGACGACATCGTCGTAACGTGTCAGCACGACAAAACCTAAAGGTGTGGTGTGAACGGGTTCGAGTTCGCGTAACTTGTCGTAAAATGGATACGGATTTTTGCGAAATTCAGGATCAAAGGGATTGAACGAAACTTCGGCCACGTGTGAACCTTAGTTTTTGTTCAAACCCTTGCCATTATTGAGAAATATGGCATGGCGTAGATCACCAGAACCAGACTCTCAAAAAGCCAGTAAACCAAGGCATTTTCTTTGGTTTGTTTGGTCAGAAGGTTGATAAATCAACGGGATTGTGGCTAGTATTGCTCCCCGCACTCTGATCAGGGGTGCGCCACCAATTCGCGGTGGGGCATGACTAGCAGGTTCGCTTGC